>NZ_JBFUFP010000128.1:0-9057 GCF_056403375.1 Rhizobacter sp. P2_H2 | reverse complement strand
CTCGAAGTACCGGTCGATATCTCCCTGCGTGCGATGCAGCACGCCGTCAAAGTCAACGAAGACAAAAACGGGGTTCACTTTGCGCACTCGTGACCGAAGCTAGCTTGGTCGAGTTCTACCGGCAGAAGGGCTGACTGAGACCAGGTCGGCACGTTGAGCACACCGAACGCGAGGGCGGCCAGCTTGCCACCGAACGCACTGCCTCTCTTCGCCCAATGCTTCGCGTTGCGCCCGTAACGGTGGATGACGGCCTGTTCCACCGTCTCGTAATCCACGCTCCTCGGCCAGGTTGGCCGCGCGATTAGCTTGAGGTGCGGGTAGCCGAACACGAGGAGCCTCATCCTGATGCCCTCAGTTGTCGCCGACGTGCATCGTCGATCTCGCCCGGCATGACAACCTCCCACCGCCCGTCGGGCCACAGCGCCGAGACGCCACGCAGTCCTACTCCATGGCTTTCGAACTTTTGCTGTACCCAGAATCCAGAGCTGTCCTGGTTGTCGTGATGATGTCCGTGGATTGCATACCGCGCACCGAGGAACTGCGCCAGCTCGTCGATGGCTCGGAAGCCCGTTCCGTTGCCGCTGACGTCGCAGTGGTAGGAAGGTGCCTCGTGCGTCACCAGAATGTCCGCCTGCATTTCTGCCAAGGCGTCGTACTCCTCTTCGAAGATGCTGGCCCAGTGCTTGTGGTGCACCTGGGGTGACGCAGCATCGTACGGATTGAAGCGGTACTGTCGCGGGGTCACGCGCTCGAGATCCAATCGCGAGTAGTACGTTGATCGGCGTCCGTTCTTGTCTCCTACCTGCGGGTACCACACGTCGCCCCTGAACACTCCGGCGAGGCCGGCCAAGCGTAGGCCTCCTTTCAACGTGACCACGCGTCCGTGGACGTTGTGCGGGTCCGTGTTTCGGTTCCAGACGCGGCGAGCCAGCACTTGGCTGTCGGCATCGTGGTTGCCCGCAATGAAGTACCACTCGATGTCGCTCTGTTGCAGCGCAGCCATCTCCTCTTCCAGAGGACGCGAAGGCTCCATGTCCCCGAGAAGAACGACGGTTGATGCGCGAGTGCGACTCGCGCTCTCAACAACTTGCCGAAACCTGGAGTGCGGATCCCCGCAGAACAAGACAGGGCGCAACGTCATGATTCGCTCCCGAACGGCCGGAACCGTCCTGGTGCAGGTGCATGCGAGTTGGTTTGGATTGCCAAAATTGGCTGAAGAGCGGCGGGCATGGCGTGGACTTGCTGCGTGGACGCGAAATGTCGCCCACCGGCTTGAAAACTCGCGTTGGCTAGAGCGCTTGAAAACGCTCCCTGTGTAGGGCGAGAACCGCGCGCCCGGATCGCTGATGGCCAGCCGCCGCGGGCGACATGCGGCATCACACCCCAATCGAGGCGACGAGACGTCGCTCGCCAACGATCGGCGGTTCGTCGCTGGGAAACGTGCAGTAGAACTGGATTCCTCCCACGTCCTCAACGATCACGACCGGCTCGTTCGACGGGACCTCGTTCGCAGCCCACACGCTTCGAATGTCGCGAACCGTCCAACCGGTGCCATGAGCATGCGGCACGACCTGCTGCAAAGAGACGAGCGCGTGCCGTGCTGGTGGCGATGTCTCACCAGCATGTGCCAGCGCCTGGGCGTCGATCAGATCGATGAGGTCGTTCTCCCAGCTGCAGCACACGGAGCGCACGAAGCTGCTCTCGTCTTCCTGGACCAGGAAGGTGATGATGAACCAAGGCATTTGAAGCGAGAGTTCGACTGCCCTGTAGTAGCCCGACCCGGGCGAGCGAAGGAACGGCGGAACGGGGAATTCGAACGATTTGTGACAGACGAACATCGGCTGGTGGGCGTCGCCGGACTGGATCCGGTGGCTGAGTTTTTTATAACCGGAAGTATCCGGAGGTCTTCGCGATCTGGCGAGCGCGATGCCGCTTGTACGACTGCGCAGCCCGTGGTTAGATTCCCTTTCGGAATACGCCCGGGATGCGGCTACCGTGGCTGGCGAAGGGTCGTCATGTTCAAGTCTCTAAACAGCCGTCATCAACAAATCTTCCTGGAGCTCCTGCGAAGCAATCGCGAGTCTGTCAGGCTGCGTCAGGCCGACTTGGCGCAGCGGCTTGGCCGTGGCCAAGCAACGGTCAGCAAGGTCGAGAGCGGTGAACGCCGGATCGACGTGATCGAGTTGCGCGCCTGGCTGCGCGCGCTGGAGGTCGATTTCGTTGCCTTCGCCGTCGAACTGGATCGACGTCTGCAGGCTCATCCGGTGTCTGATGGCCGGTTCCGCGTCGCACGCCGGAAGGATGCCCCTGCGATCTCACAGGGCACCGCCCCACCACGGCGACGAACGTAGATTCGCTTGTCGCGGAGCTTCTGCACGAGGGACGCCAACTGCGGATCCTCAGGAACCCAAAGGCAGCCAGCAAGAAGACCGGCCGGTGGATTTGGTACAGGGCTGGCGATAGGGCTCCGCCATCTACGTCGGGCCTAGCTGCAGGGGAACTCTCGACTTGGGACATCGTTCGACCAGCGCCGCAGTTGCCGCCCCTCGGAATGGTCGATGACGCCGGAGGGAAGGGCGTATCCGGCGGTGTATGAACTCAGTCGGGCTTCCTCGTGCGTCGACGGATGCCTCTGGACTGCTGTGCTTTGAGAAGCGCCATGGTCGTAAGCCGCTCATCAAGCTCCTGAGCGAAAACAACGAAGGAAACACCCAGGGCCGCAAGCCATTCATGCAGCTCGATCACGTCGAGGCGGCGAACGCCGCGCTCGCTCTTGCTGATGTCGGTCTGCCGCATGCCGGTTCGCTCGGCCAGCTGGACTTGCGTTACTCCCGAGCGCTCGCGAGCAGAGCGCAGGAGCTCCAGCAACACATTCTCGGGCTCGATCTTGATGGTTCGAGGCATAGGTCACACGATCGGAGGCGTGGACGATGCATGCGAATCTGGAATATGCGAAATTCGACTAGTATTCGTTGGAAGCGTGTACGCAGAGGCGGACTACGCGCAGGGCAGAAAAGAACTCCGATGGCAGAAAAAACCACGCACACACTCTCGAACGGCCAGGAACTCTGGCTCTGTACCTTCACCGGCGAAGTATTGGATCAGAGCAAGACTTCGACCACGACGGTGTCGCAGCAAGCACCAACCGTCCTCAGCAGCAAGATGGTGATTCCAGGGCGAATCGAGACCACCACGACGTCAGAGCACGAGATGTGGCTGCGCTCCGCTGATGGTCGAGAGCACCCAATCCGCATGTCGGACATCGGCTTGGCGGCGCGTCCTGGACATACCGTCACGGTGCTGTGGGGCAGCATGGTGGGAAACGAACAGGGGCAATACTTCGCGGGCCGCAACCACACGACCGAAGAGGTTCGCAGCGACGTGCTTGCGCTGGGCCACGAACTGCGAAGCTGGCACCTCAATGTCGGCGCCGGCGCGAACTTCCTTCTCTGGGTCTCGGTCACCGCGATCGTTCTGGCGCTCCTCGGATTTGTGCTGACCGGCGGTAGCCTGGAGAATCGCCTGTCCTTGGCATTCGGCGGGCTGATTGCGGGGGCCGTTCTTGGGTTTATCGCATGGGCCGTTGTCGGCAGCAATCTGGGTCCGGAGAGAAGGGCTCGCGCAATCGCCGATGAGATCAACCGTCTTGCTGAGGAGCGCTTGCTGGCCGCGTGACGGAATCCAGTTCTTGGGCGACGTGGTGGTCGCAGCCGCCGACCACCACGGCCAAGTCGTCAGGCTGATGTCGGACGGAATGACGTTGGTGATCGAGCCACGGCCACCAGCGGTCTCCTGGTTGAGTCAGTCTTGGTGACCATGCATGACCCACCGAAGGGGGCTCGGTTCGGCGCCAGCACAAAGCCGATCTGGGCTGCCTCGTCAACAGCTTGGCGGCGACTGGGGTACATCTCCTGGCGACCCAGCTCCTCCGCCAGTCGCCGGCATCTGAGGATTCGGTTCGTGGACCAATGCGCCCGCGTGCATCGGTTTGATCTACGGCTGCAGCGTTGGCGAAGGGCGCGTAAGCATCACATCATCGGAGGATGCGGTGAGACCGGCCGGTTCGGAGAACTCTACCAGTCGCCGAAGTTGCTCCGGGCGATGGATCGCTAGCCATCGAACCAGTGACGGGTTGGTAAGGAGCTTGCGGATGTGGGCAGACAGGATGCTTAACTCCATTGTCGCGTTGGCATGATGAGCGGCAAGTCGCCGAGTTTCTGCAGCGGACGCCGCAAACGACCCGCGCAATGCCTTTGCTGCAGCCCGCTCTGCGTCATTCCATGCGAAGCGCGGCTTGCGAACGAACTGTTCCCTTGACGTAGAGCGAACGAGCGCAAGCGCGACCCGCGCGGAGARGTCTTCAAGATCGAGCATGGCCCTCGCAACTTCGACCTGTCGCTCAGGCACGAGCCTTCTCAGGCAGCGATAGACCCCTTCGGACACAGGCGATTCGCCGATGAGCTGTTGCGCGTCGGCGCAAATCCGATCGAGCATGCCAAGCCGCAGTGTGATGTCGGAGACCTTGATACCGAAGACTTCGGCGAGGTACTCGCTGCCCATGCCGAATTCCGCCGCCCGCGACAGGATCTGATGTTCTCGCGCGATCGAAGGTACGTTGAGGCGCTCCGCCGGTCTCAGACGCTCGGCTACCGGTTGAAGGCAGATCGCCGACTGTGCACGCAGGAGTTGCAAGACAGACACTCGAAGCTCTCCATCCGCAACGAAGAACCGATCGTCGTTCGACTCGCGCATTCCTGGGGGAACGGGTACGACCACTATCGCTGTGACCTGACCGAAACGCTCGATGGACTGGCGAAGTTGCCAAAGGCGATCGCTTCGACGCTCGTCCGGTGCGGTTTGACCGCGCAACTGCAGCTGCTCAAGTCGAACTGGCGCAGGGAAGCGAACGAAGTTGAGCTGTCGCTCAAAGGTGCGATGGTTCATCCATTCACCTCTGCATGATGGCCCCAAGCGCGCAGCACCTCTGGCACGGTGGGGGAAGAGCTGCCGGCGATGAGGACACTGCAGTCAGGATCGTTCAGGAGCTCAAGCAACTCGGACTTGGTGGCTTGAAGGCGAGCCAGAGCGAGGGCGCCCTTCGCATGAAACCGCTGATGCTCCGCGAGCTTTCGGCCGTAGAGCCCGAACAGTTCGACAGGCGCCATTCGAAAGGTGGATGTCCGTGCGGGTGGATCCTGATTGCCGGAGGGTGAGTTCATGGAGGGTCTCTGCGCGAATGGTGCAAAGAGCTCGATGCTCGACTGATGTGACGGCCCCCGTGCGTCCACCGGAACGCGTGACATGAGCGCGAAGAACAGGCAGAGGTCTTGGCAGTGATAGACGTCTAGCTCCCGGCTATTCGCCTCGCGCAGCGGCCGCTCGGAGGCTGGACGATCAAGGGCGGGAATGACGTAGAAGTCGAAAGGACGCTCGTTGGCTTCGTCGAGCCGCACGTAGATGCTGATGTCCGCAGCATCGGGGTCCGGCTTCTGCAGGCGCCAGCCTCGATGTCCGTCGATTTGGCCAGCAGTGAGGATCACGATGGCGACCTGCAGTTCGCCATTCACCAGCAGCATGGTGGTCACCTGATCCATCACCGCGAAGCCCCCTGCGGTGTAGATGCCCTTGATGACGGCTCCAACGATCCGGGAATAAAGCTGGCGGGCTCGTCGATTGGCGTCGACGAACTCCATGTCCCGGGCAGGCTCGAAGCCGGCAAGACGGAAAGCATTCTTCAGCGAGCCGAAGTGCTGGACGTAGGTCGTGCGCGAGGGGATCCCGTTGCGCGCGCTGAGCATCTCCGATGACAGGCGGGAGCGCTCCGCCAAGAGCTCTCGCAGGGCTGCCACCATTCGCTCATCGTGGTACTGCTGTGACCGTCGGCCGAATACTGCTTGCGCCTGCTGGAATCGTTCGGGCGTGACGAGGGGCTCGAAGGCATTCGGTCGTCGGATCCACGCCTCCGGCGGATTGCGCTTTGCTGGCGTGTGGAGGCGAGATGATCTGCGGTTGTAGAGAATCGTTCCGATGTACTTCTCGTTCGTCAGAACTTGCATCACCGTGTGCCAGGTCCAGGGGCGTCCTTGCTTCCAGAAGACACCACGCTTGTTCATGCGCCTCGCAATCTCTTTGACAGGGAGATCGTCGTCGATGAAGAGCGAGTACATCAGGTTGACCAACTGACGGTGTTCCTCGGATTGCGGAATCAGCACCACGCGATCCGCCTGCAGGTACTTGCGTTGCCCTGGCTGAAGAATGGCCTTCGGCTTTCGAAACGGGTCGACCAGCTGTCTGCTGAGCCCGAACCCTGGGTGACCGCCTTGGTGAAACCCTTGCTCGATGGAGTAGCAGTGCCCGGCGAAGACTTTCTCCGACAGCTCCCGGCTGTATTCCGCGGCCATGCTGCGCTTCATCGCTACCAGGATGTTGGCAACCATCGAACCGTCATTGGCGAAAGGCTCGGCGCAGTACAAGACACGCACGCCGTTGCGGCGACAAGCCAGCTCGTAGGAGGCCGCCTCATCAGGATCCTGAAAGCGCCCCCATCTGCTGATGTCGTGAACCAAGACGGCGCGGTATGGCACCGGCGGGTGCTGAACGTCGTGGAGCAACTGACGCAAACCTGACCGGTCCCGGATATCGAGCCCACTCTTCCCGAGGTCCTCGTACGAGCACACGACGTTCATCCCGTGCTCGTGGGCGTATCTGGCGATTGCGCGGGACTGGTTGGTGATCGAGTAGCGCTGATGCTCTGTGGACATGCGCACGTAGCGTGCGACGGGAATCAGCTCCGACGCCGCTGCAATCTCGGCGCCGCCGGTGTGCGTGTCGGTCATGATGCACCTCGCGAGCAAGCTCAGAGGCGCAGTATGTGACCGTGACGGAGTCTCGTCCACCAGAAGGCCGAGCTGTCACCAGCAATTGGTACTTCGAGCGCCGCGGGCGGCGTTGTTGGCAGGGCTAGTGGAGGGTGGGGTCCGAAGGCAGCAGAGAGACCTCGACCAGAGACGAGGCGTTCGGCGGGCGGTCGGAACCGAATACTGCGTCGAGGACACACTCCTCCACACCAAACCACACCTGTGCGGCATCGAACTCCGCATTTGACGGCAGCTTCTCTGGAGGAAACCCCTCGGCGTCCCAGCGCTTCAGCTTGTGGGCCGAACGGGCAGCGAACGCAGGTGGCACCTCGGCCGCCGCGAACAGCGCGTGAAGGGCGGCGAGGGCGCGCTCGATCTGCTGCGGTGATGCGCCGACTACGCTGAGCAACCAGTTCTGTCGCGGCAGGACAGGTGCTGGGCTCTGCCCGTCGGTCATCGGTGGCAGATTCACGCCCATGAGGTGGTCTGCGGCTTGGCTTGCCGGGCGCTCGCTTTGGATGGGGTCGGCCACCGCGGTTTCCCACAGATCCCAAGCATCCATCAAGCTGAGCCTGGGCTCCAGTTCGAACACACGCTCCCAGAAGGCAAGACGCCACTGCCGATCGGACGCATCCGAATTGATCTGCAATCGGAAATAGCGCTCCGCCCAGGCCTCAGGCGTGCCGGAATCGGTTGCAGCGAAGGAGTCCTCCGCCACCTCCTTCAGCTGCTCGATCGTCGCCTTGGCATCCAGCTTGCTGAGCTCGGCAAACACGCGGTCGACCCAGGCGGCTTTCTTCAGGGCAGTCGACATGATCTTTCCAGTACTGCGGGGGGTTTGAGGCTCGGACGAACTCTACGACGGGACGAGACGGCTGACGAGAGGGCTTGTCATGGCCAGCCCGACAGAGGTTCGAGAGTAGGCTGCTCGCGTTCAACGCATCCAAGGAGACGACAGCATGGAGCAGTTCGATGAGGCAGGCGATGTCGCCAAGTACCTTCACGGCGAAATAATGGCGTTGACCGCGCTGATTGCGGCGGTGGTGAAGGTTTCCGTGCCGAAGCCGCTGTTCGAACAAGCGGCACTCAGGGAGCTGCAGCTGCTGCGAGATGCCTTCCAGCCCAATCCGGAGGCGGCAGTCCAGCTGCGGGCCGTCGAGATGACCCAGAAGTGGTTGTTGGACTTCACTCGGGGCGGCGCCCCGACGAACTGATCGGGGCGAGCTATGGAGGTGGCCGGACTACAGGATATGAGGCACCGCCTCACACACGTCTCATATCGGGCGCCACTGACAAAGGGCCCGCATCGCTGCGCGCCCCGTCAATACTGGCTCATCGACCTGGGCTCGAACCAGGGACCTACGGAATAACAGGCCGCCGCTCTCGTCACGCGTTGCCCGCTTCGCCGCGAGTGCCTTGCGAATCTGCATCGATGTTCGGGCTTGCTCGCTCCACGGTCTACCAGATCGTCGGCCAACGGGACCGCGCATAGAAGCATCCGGGCGAGCGAGGTGAAGTGCCGTGGATCCTGTAGGCATTCACCTGCGAGAACGTTGGTGGTTCTCTGGCAGATCCAGGACGGCTGCCGCAAGAAGATCGAACAGCATCGGTGTTTCGGAGACCGCAATGGACGACAAGAGCAAGGCTGGCGGGCAGGACCGCACCAGGATCAACGCCAACGAAGACTACGAGGTACGCAACTGGTCCAAGAAGTTCGGCGTGAGCGCTGAGCAACTGCGGGCGGCGGTGAAGGCCGTTGGATCGAATGCGAAGGATGTGGAAGCGCATCTGAAGCAGGGCAAGTCGAGCTGACGAGGCGCTCACCACGCCATGGCCGATAAGCCGAGTGCCCGCGGTGCTGAAGCACCCCTGGCGAAGTACAAGGCGAAGCGGAACTTCAGCGTCACGCCTGAGCCTACGGGTACCGGCTCGCGTCGAGCGGCAGGCCGGAAGCAGCAAGCGCCCAGCTTCGTCATCCAGAAGCACTGGGCCAGCCGGCTGCACTACGACTTCCGCCTGGAGCATGGCGGCGTCATGCTGAGCTGGGCGGTGCCCAAGGGCCCCAGCTTCGATCCCGCCGTCAAGCAGATGGCAATCCACGTCGAGGATCACCCGATCTCGTACTCGGACTTCGAAGGCGAGATCCCCAAAAAGCAGTACGGCGCGGGCACCGTGATCGTCTGGGACCGCGGTACATGGG
>NZ_JBFUFP010000127.1:0-9079 GCF_056403375.1 Rhizobacter sp. P2_H2 | reverse complement strand
CTGCTGGCCGTGGCCGGCACGCTGGCCCTCTCGGCGTGGGCCGAGAACGCACCTCCCGGCCCCGGCTTCAGCCACGGTCCCCGCATGCACCACGCCGGCATGGGCGGCCCGGGCATGTTCATGGGCCGGCCCGAGCAACTCAACCGCATGGTCGACCACATGCTCGACGGCGTCGGCGCCAGCGAGGCGCAGCGCACCCAGATCAAGCAGATCGTGCAGGCCGCGGCCGCCGACCTGAAGACCCAGCACGAATCGGCCAAGGGCCTGCACGAGAAGGGCCTGCAGCTGCTGGCCGCCCCGACCATCGACACCGCCGCCGTCGAATCGCTGCGCCAGCAGACCGAGGCCCAGCACGACCAGGCCAGCCGCCGCATCACGCAAGGCCTGATCGACGTCGCCAAGGTGCTGACGCCCGAGCAGCGCACCAAGCTGGCCCAGCGCATGAAGATGCGCGAAGACCAGATGCGCGATCGCATGCAGCGCATGCAGCGCGACAAGCCCGCCCCGGCCCCGAAGTAACCCACCGGGACCCATCACGGACCGCAAGTTGTGATCTCATTGCGACCTGCCACTTCCAGTGGCCCGCGGTTCGATGCCGCGGGCCCTTCGGCCTTGGAGGCTGACCGACCCATGACATCCCGCGTGCTGTTGATCGATGACGATGCCCGCCTCTCCGCGATGGTGGGCGACTACCTGCGCGGCTCGGGCTTCGAGGTGGAAACCGCCGGCTCGCTGGCCGCCGGCCGCGAGCGCCTGGCCGGTGCCGGCTACGACGCGCTGGTGCTCGACCTGATGCTGCCCGAYGGCGACGGGCTCGACCTGTGCCGCGAGCTGCGCGCCAACCCGCGCACCCGCCAGTTGCCGCTGCTGATGCTGACCGCGCGCGGCGAGCCGATGGACCGCATCGTCGGCCTCGAACTCGGTGCCGACGACTACCTGCCCAAACCCTTCGAGCCGCGCGAACTGCTCGCGCGCGTGAAGGCGCTGCTGCGCCGCGCGACGCCGCCCGCGGCGCCCGACGAGGTGCTGCGTTTCGGCCGCCTCGAGATCGATCTCGGCGAGCGCGTCGCCCGCCTGAACGGCGTGGCCTGCGACCTCACCAGCCACCAGTTCGACCTGCTGGTCGTGCTGGCGCAAAGCTCCGGCCGCGTGCTGTCGCGCGACCAGATCATGGACCTGCTGAAAGGCCATCCGCTCGAAGCCTTCGACCGCTCGATCGACGTGCACATCTCGCGCATCCGCGCGGTGATCGAGGACGACCCGAAGAACCCGCGCCGCGTGCTGACGGTGCGCGGTGCCGGCTACGTGTTCGCGAAGAAGCAGGACGCGGAGGGTGCCGACTGATGATCACCGGGCGTTGAGACCGCGATGCGCACGCTGACGCTGCGGATCTACCTCACCGTCGTGGCGGTGCTGCTGCTGTTCGCCTCCGGATCGGCCTGGCTGTTCCAGCGCCACATGGAAGACGAGCGCATGCGCGCCGACAACGTGCTGTCCGAGCGCATGGCCGCCTGGGGCGACCTGATCCAGCGCTCGCTGCCCGGCGCCGAGTCGCCGCACGAGGACCAGGCCCAGGCGCTGCGCGATTGGTCGCAGCGGCTGCGGCTGCCGCTCGCGCTCGACGACCCGAGCGGCGATCGCATCTCGGCCTCCGATTCGTTCGTGCTGCGCCAGGGCGAAGGCCAGACGCGCAGCTTCCAGATCCACCTCGAAGACGGCCGCACGCTGTGGGTGCTGCGGCCGGGCCTGCGGCGCCCGCCGCCCGATGGCCGCCCCGAGTTCGGGCCGATGCCGCCCAACCTGCCGTTCGTTCCGCCCAGCTGGCAGCGCGGCGTCGGCACGATCGTCGTGCTGGTGCTGCTGTTCGTCGCGGTGGCCGCCGGTGCGTGGCCGGTGGTGCGGCGGCTCACGCGGCGGCTGCAGGCGCTCAAGCGCGGCGTCGAGCAGTTCGGCGCGGGTGAGCTGCACCACCGCGTGGAAGTCTCCGGCCGCGACGAGGTGGCGGCGGTGGCGGCCAGCTTCAACCTCGCGGCCGAGCGCGTCGAGGCGCTGGTGCGCTCGCATCAATCGCTGCTCGCGAATGCCAGCCACGAGTTGCGCTCGCCGCTTGCGCGCTTGCGCATGGCGGTGTCGATGATGGAAGACGCGACGCCCGAGCAGCGCCAGCGCCTGCGTCGCGAGATCGACACCAACGTCGGCGAGCTCGATGCGCTGGTCGAAGAGGTGCTGCTCGCGAGCCGCCTCGACGCGCTGCAGCGTGTCGACCGCGATGAGCCGGTGGAGCTGCTGGCGCTGGCCGCCGAAGAAGGCTCGCGCGTCGGCGCCGATGCCGACGGCAGCACGGCCACCGTGCAGGGCGACGAGCGGCTGATCCGCCGCGCGCTGCGCAACCTGCTCGAGAACGCCCGCCGCTACGGCGGTGGCGACATCACGATCGAGGTGCGCAACGGCGCCGGCCGCGCGTTGGTGCAGGTCTGCGACCGCGGCCCGGGCGTGCCCGAGACGCTGCGCGAGCGGATCTTCGAGCCGTTCTACCGGCTGCCCGGCCATGCCGAGCAGGCGGGCGGGGTGGGGCTGGGGTTGAGCCTGGTCAAGCAGATCGCCGAACGGCATGGCGGCAGCGTGCGCTGCGAGTCGCGTGACGGCGGCGGAAGCTGCTTCGAGCTGAGCCTGCCGCTGGCCTGACCGATCAGGCCGCTGTTCTCAAGCGACCGTCTTCTGGCGCCACAGCCAGACGAGGAAACCGCTCAGGCCCGCCGCGGCCGCCACCAGCCCGGCGGTGCACGCCGACCAGAAGCCCAGCGCGCCATGCAGCGCGGCCGGCGTGTGGCCGGTGGTGTCGAACGCCACCGCATAGCCGCCGCCGAGCCCGATGCCCCAGATCGCGAACGCGTAGATCAGCATCGGCACCGTCGMGAGCCGGTAGGCGCGCAGCACGAACGATGCGATGGTCTGCACCGAATCGGCGATGTGGAACACCGCGACCCAGGCCAGCAGCGGCATCGCGGCGGCAATGATGGTCGCGTTGCTCGTGTAGGCGCCGAGCACGGCCTCGCGCGAGAGGTACACCGCCGCGCCCAGCACGGCCGACAGTGACACGCCGATCAGCAGGCCGTGCCAGCCGATGCGCCGTGCGTCGGCCGCGTCGTGCGCGCCGATGCTTTGCGCCACCAGCGTGCCGCTCGCGTTGGCCAGCGCCAGCGGCAGCATGAACATCAGCGAGACCAGGTTGGCCGCGAGCTGGTGCCCGGCCACCGCGGTGCTGCCGATGCGCGAGATGAAGAACGCCATGAAGGTGAAGCCGGTCACCTCGATCAGGATCGAGCCGCCCATCGGCACGCCCAGGCGCAGCAGCGCGACGATGCTGGCGCGGTCGGGTTTCGGGAACGGATGGCCGCGCAGGCCGAACGCGGCGTAGAAGCTGTCGCGCCGCAGCACCTGCCATGCGAGTGCGAGCTGCAGCCACATCACGAGGGCGGTCGCGACGCCGCAGCCCGCGGCGCCGAGCGCGGGAATCTGCAGCGGGCCGAGCGTCGTGCCGAAGATCAGCGCGGCGTTCAGCGGCAGCTTCAAGGCCAGCGCGCCCAGCTGCAGCAGCATCACGACCGTCGGCCGGGACACGGCCGTGTTGAAGCCGCGGAACGCGGTGAACACCAGCGCCGGGGGCAGCGCGAACGCGAGCGCGCCCAGGTAGCCGCGCACGCGCTCGGCCACCTCGGGCGAGGCCTGCGCGAGCGCGAGAAAGGGCTGCGGCATCAGCAGCAGCGCGCAGCCGGGCACCGACAGCAGCAGCGCGAGCCACACCGATTGCTGGAACTGGCGCCCTGCGCCCGGCAGGTCGCGCGCACCGAACAGCTGGCCGGCGATCGGCCCGATCGCGAGCACGACGCCCATCAGCCCGACGAAGATCGTGATGTAGGTGGCGCCGCCGATCGCGAGTGCCGCCAGGTCGAGCGCGGTGTGGCGAGCCACCATCACCGTGTCGGCGGTGCTGAAGGCGAGCACCGCGAGCTGGCCGATGAACACCGGCCAGGCCAGGCGCGCGATGCGGCGCGCGCTGTCGAGCAGACCGTGCCCCGTCACGCGGCCGGGCTTTCGCCGGAAGAGGTGGCTTGCGCGCGTTCGGCGTAGCGGTTGAAGCGCCAGGCGGTGCCTTCCATCGTGATGCGCCGCCAGGTGATGCGCTTCTCGGCCGGCGACATCTCGGTCCACAGCTGCACCTCGTCGAAGGTGCGGCCGCAGCCCTTGCAGATGTCGTCGCCCTGGCTCGTCGAGCAGATCGCGATGCACGGCGCATCGGGCGTGCTGGCATACCACTGCAGCCAGGCGTCGCGCGCCTTGGCGGGCATCGACGCCTCGTCGCACTCGCTCTCGTGGTAGTAGACGAGCAGCGCATACACCTCGGCCAGCGCCAGCACCTGCGGACAGGCGGTGATGCCGTCCGGCGAGGGGCTGCGATCACGCCACCAGTTGATGGCGGATTCGATGTCGGTGATGTGGATGGCGGCCATGCGGGAACCCTGCGGGGGGCAGAGCATAGCGCGGGGCGAAGACCCCCGCAGCGCGGGTTATTCCTGCGCTGCGGCCAGCGCGGCGAGCGCCTGCTCTACCACGCCGCGCTCGGCGCCCAGTTCGACCGGCGCACCGGCCAGCGCGGCTGCACCTTCGGTCTTCAGCCGCTTGACCCATGCCCCGGCCTCGCGGCCTTCGGTGAAGCTGCGGCTTTGCAGCAGCACGAGGTTGTCGGATGCGGTGAGCTTGAAATAGAACAGGCCGTCGGCTTCACGGTATTGCTTGAAGACGGGCAGTTTCGGCGCTTCGGCCGCGACCGTTGCCGTGCTGGCGCGCACGACGGCCTTCATCGAGCGCAGCCCCACCGCGCCGCGCAGCTCCTGCAGGAACGGCGTCGCGATCGCACGCGCCTTGCGGGCGCCGACCAGCAGTGCTTCTTCGATGCGCTCCGGGTGTGCCATCAGGTCGGCGTAGTGCGCGCGCATCGGCCCTACGTGGGCTTCGATGCGCTCGACCAGCCGCTGCTTGGCCTCGCCCCAGCCCAGGCCGTCGCGCAGTTCGGCGCGGAAGGCGCTGCGCTGCTCGGCGCTCGCGAAGGCGTCGTGGATCGTCACCAGGTGCGAGTTGTCGGGGTCCTTCGGCTCGCCGGGCAGCTTCGAGTCGGTGACGATCAGTGCGATCGCCTCCTTCAGCGCCTTCGGGCCGCCTTCGAACAGCGGGATCGCGTTGTCGTAGCTCTTCGACATCTTGCGGCCGTCGAGGCCGGGCAGCATCGCGACGGCTTCGTCGATCTGCGCCTGCGGCAGCACGAACAGCTCGCGCTGCTTGCCGAACAGGTGGTTGAAGCGCTGCGCGACATCGCGCGCCATCTCGATGTGCTGCACCTGGTCGCGCCCGACCGGCACGCGGTGGGCATTGAACAGCAGGATGTCGGCCGCCATCAGGATCGGGTAGCTGAACAGGCCCATCGTGATGCCGTCGTCGGCGTCCTTGCCCTGCGCCTCGTTGGCATCGGTCGCGGCCTTGTAGGCGTGGGCGCGGTTCATCTGGCCCTTGGCCGTCACGCAGGTGAGCAGCCAGGTGAGTTCGGGCGTCTCGGGGATGTCGCTCTGGCGGTAGAAGGTGACGCGCTCCGGGTCGAGCCCGGCCGCCAGCCAGGTGGCGGCGATCTCCAGGCGCGAGCGCTCGATGCGGTCAGGCTCGTCGCACTTGATCAGCGCGTGGTAATCCGCGAGGAAGAAGAAGCTCTCGACGCCGGGTTCGCGGCTGGCCGCGATGGCGGGGCGGATCGCGCCGACGTAGTTGCCGAGGTGGGGAGTGCCGGTCGTGGTGATGCCGGTGAGCACGCGTTGCGTCATGGTGGGGCGCATTGTAGGTGGGCACTACACTGCCGGCCGATGAAGCGCATCGTGATCCTGATCTCCGGCCGCGGCTCCAACATGGAGGCCATCGTGCAGGCCTGCGCCGCCGAAGGCTGGCCGGCGCGGGTCGCGGCGGTGATCAGCAACCGGCCCGACGCGGCGGGGCTTGCGTTCGCTCGCGAGCGCGGCATTGCCGCGGTGGCGGTGGATCACAAGCGCTTCGACGATCGCGAGGCCTTCGACGCGGAGCTGGCCGCGGTGATCGAGGGCTACGAGCCCGACGTGCTGGTGCTGGCCGGCTTCATGCGCATCCTGACCGACGGGTTCGTGCAGCGCTTCGCGGGCCGCATGGTCAACGTGCATCCATCGCTGCTGCCGGCGTTTCCGGGGCTGCACACGCACCGCCGGGCGATCGAATCGGGCTGCAAGCTGGCCGGCGCGACGGTGCATTTCGTGACGCCGGCGCTGGACCACGGGCCGATCATCGCGCAGGCCGCCGTGCCGGTGCTGCCGGGCGACACCGAGGCCAGCCTGTCGGCGCGCGTGCTGGCGCGCGAGCATGTGATGTACCCGCGCGCGGTGCGCTGGCTGGTGCAGGATCAGTTGCGGGTCGACGGCGATGTCGTCATGCACACGGCGGGCGAATCGCAGCTGCTCTAGAAGCAGGCTCAGATCAGGCTGGCAGCGATGTTGATCGCCAGTGCGAGGATCGCGGTGTTGAACGCGAACGACAGCAGCGCTTGCATCAGCACCGTGCGGCGCATCGCGCTGCGCGTGACCACGACGTCGGACGTCTGCGACGCGACCGCGATCGTGAACGAGAAGTACAGGAAATCCCAGTAGTGGCGCGGTGCTTTCGGGTCGCCGGGAAACACCAGCCCGCACTCGCCCGGCGCCGCATCGTCGGCGAAATAGGCACTGGCATAGCTCAGCGCGAACAGCGTGGGCAGCAGCAGCCACGCACCGATCACCGTGATGAGCGCAGCCGCGATGTGCGGCAAGGCCTGCAGGGGCGTGGCCGCCTTGGCGCTCGACAGCTCGACGCCGATCGCCGCGAGGCTCGCGACGGCTGCCGCGACGACGACCAACAGCACCACGCCGTGCCCCTCGGCCTGCGCGACCGCGGTGCGGCGCAGGTGATGGTGATCGGCACGCGACATGATCCAGAACGCCTGCGCGAGGTACAGCCACACGGCCACGTTCCAGCCGAGCAGCAGGTAGGGCGGCGAATGGCTGGGCAGCGGCGCCAGGGCGGCGACCAACGCGCCGGTGCCGACCGATATCACCAGGTGCGGCCGGGCGCGCAGCTGCTGGATCAGCGTTCTCATCGCGCGGGCAGCGGCTCGAAGCGTGGACGCACGACGCCGTCGATCTCGACCGTCCCGACGAACATCGCGAATGGCCGCACCCACCAGCCGGTGTCGTTGTACAGCGGGCGGTAGACCACCATCGGCTCCAGCGATTCGCTGTGGCGCGCGACGCCGATCACCTCGTACTCGCCGCCCTTGTAATGGCGGTAGAGGCCCTTCTCGAGGGACGGCAGCGGCGGCAGATCGGGTTCGGTCATGGGGGCAAGGATAATCGCGGGATGCATCCCAACGCCCTGCTCGAACTCGCCACTGAACTGTTGCACCGCGTGCTGCGATTCGACACCCCCGCCGACAGCGTCGTGTCGGCCTTCTTCAAGGAACACCGTGCGCTCGGTGCCCGCGAGCGCCACACGCTGGCCGAGACCACCTACACCGTGCTGCGCAAGCGGCTGCTGTTCCAGCACCTGGCCCAGTCGGGCAAGGGCGAGATGGAGCGCCGGCTGGCGCTGCTCGGCTGGCAGGGCAACGAAGGCTTCCTGCGCGCCGCGATGAACGACTTCGAGCAGCACTGGCTGCCCAAGGTGCAGGCGGTGGACGCCGCGGCGCTGCCCGACAAGCTGCGCCACAACCTGCCCGAATGGCTCGCCGAACGGCTGCAGGCCTCGCTCGGCGAGGAGTTCTGGCCGCTGGTGAACAGCCTCAACGAGGGCGCGCCGCTGGACCTGCGCGTCAACACCTTCAAGGCCAAGCGCGAGGACGTGCAGGCGGCGCTGGCCGCCAAGGGCATCGACGCGCAGCCGACGCCGTTCTCGCCGTGGGGCCTGCGGGTCCAGGGCAAGCCGGCGGTGAACAAGCTCGATGTCTTCACCGCGGGCGACGTGGAGGTGCAGGACGAGGGCAGCCAGCTGCTGGCGCTGATCACCGATGCCAAGCGCGGCGAGATGGTGGTGGATTTCTGCGCGGGGGCGGGCGGCAAGACGCTGGCGCTCGGCGCGTCGATGCGCAACACCGGGCGGCTCTACGCCTTCGACACCTCCGGCCACCGGTTGGCGGCGCTGAAGCCGCGGCTCGCGCGCAGCGGGTTGTCGAACGTCTACCCGGTGCAGATCACGCACGAGCGCGACGACCGCATCAAGCGGCTGGCCGGCAAGATCGATCGCGTGCTGGTCGACGCCCCCTGTTCGGGGCTGGGCACGCTGCGCCGCAATCCCGACCTGAAATGGCGCCAGTCGCCGGAATCGGTCGAGGAGCTGCGGGTCAAGCAGACCGCCATCCTCGACAGCGCGGCCCGGTTGCTGAAGCCCGGCGGCCGGCTCGTCTACGCGACCTGCAGCCTGCTGGAGGCCGAGAACGAAGGCATCGCGCAGGCCTTCAGCGAATCGCACGCCCGCGAGTTCACGCCGGTGGATGCGACCGCGGCGCTGGAGAAGGCGCATGCCGGCACGCCGGGCGAACTCGTCACGAACGGTTTCGTGCGTCTCTGGCCGAACCGGCACGCGACCGACGGGTTCTTTGCCGCAGTCTGGGAGCGCCGTTGACGCTGGTGGTGCCGCGGATGTGAGTGAGCGCTGACGGCTGGTGCGTTGATTTCGATCAATGCGCCACCATCTGCGGAACTGAATGGTGCAAACCCCGCTCTTCCATCGGGTTGTTTGTTGGGAGGGCCCCCTACAATGCGGGACCCGTTTCTTGTGTGACGGTGCAAAGGCGCTTTGATGAATCTGTTGATGACGGTCTGGGATGCTCTGGTGAACTGGCTGGCAAACGGCCTGGTCGAAACCACGTGGTGGCAAATTGTCATCATTGCGCTGGTTCTGACCCACATCACGATCGCATCCGTCACGATCTTCCTGCACCGCTCGCAAGCACACCGATCGCTCGATCTGCATGCGGCAC
>NZ_JBFUFP010000126.1:0-9096 GCF_056403375.1 Rhizobacter sp. P2_H2 | reverse complement strand
ATGCGGCGGTGAGCCAGCTGAGCCAGACGACGCAGCAGAACGCGTCGAGTTCGGAAGAACTCGCAGCCACCTCGGAAGAGATGAGYAGCCAGGCCGAGCAGCTGCAGCAGGCCATGTCGTTCTTCAAGCTGGCCGGCGGCCATGCCACGCAGGCCGCGAAGACCTCGGGCCAGCCGCCGAGCAAGCCGGCCGCCACGCGCAGCGCCAAGGCGGGCAAGCGCGCCGCTTCGGGCGGCTTCAACCTCGCCGGCGGCATGGCGTTCGCCGGGGCTGGTGGATCGGGCGAAGGCCCGGACGAATCGCAGTTCGCCCGTTTCTGATTCAAGTCTCTGAACCAAGGAGTCCCGCGATGACCGCACTGGTCCAGACCCACCGCGCGCCGGCCACGGCCGTGGCGCGCCCTGTCGCCGCCGAGCCGGCGCAGTACCTCACCTTCATGCTGGCGGGCGAGATGTTCGCGATCGGCATCCTCGCGATCAAGGAGATCATCGAGTACCACACGCTGACCGAGGTGCCGATGATGCCGGACTGCGTGCGCGGCGTGATCAACCTGCGCGGCGCCGTGGTGCCGGTGATGGACCTGCTGGCGCGCTTCGGCCGCGCGCCGAGCCCGGTGACCAAGCGCACCTGCATCGTGATCGTCGAGGTCGAGGCCGAAGGCGAGCGCCAGGTGATCGGCGTCGTCGTCGACGCGGTCAACGAGGTGCTCGACATCGCCCTCGCCGACATCGAGCCGGCACCGGCCTTCGGCGCCCGCATCCGCACCGATTTCATCCACGGCATGGGCAAGGTGCGCGGCAAGTTCGTGATCCTGCTCAACGTCGACCACGTGCTGTCGCTGGACGACCTGGGCACGCTGGCCGACGCCGCCGACCGCACGCAGAACGCGCTGGCCGTCTGACGGGCCGCCTGATACTCAAGGGAAGACAAAAATGAACTGGTTCCATCGGATGAAGCTGGCGCACAAGCTGCTGGCGAGCTTCCTGCTGTGCTCGGTGCTGACCGCGCTGGTCGGCGGCTACAGCCTCTCGCGCCTGAGCGAGCTGGGCGGCATGATCCACACGACCTACGTCGACAACGTGCTGCCGCTGCAGGACATCTCCGAGGCCGGGTCGCGCCTGACCGCGCATTCGCGCTCCTACGTGCGACTGCCGGCGATGAAGGACCCGGCCGAGGTGAAGGAGACCATCCGGCGCTCGGCGACGCACCTCGACAAGTTCAACGCCGCGCTGAAGGCCTACCGGGCCACCAACCTCAGCGCGACCGAACAGGCGCTGATGAAGGAGCTCGACGCGCAATTGCCGAACTACCTGGCGCAGAACGAGAAGATCGCGCAGCTGGTGCTGGAGGGCAAGTTCGACCAGGCCTCCGACCAGAGCAACGGGCCGGCGCGCAAGGCCGTCTCGGACATCGAGGCCACGATGGCCAAGGTCATCGAGGAACTGGCGAACCAGACCAAGGCGACCAACGACGGCGCCGAGCAGACGGTGCGCCACACCTGGACGCTGATGCTGGCGGTGATCGGCGTCTCGGTGGTGCTCGCGATCGGCCTGGGCCTGCTGGTCACCCGCGTGATCGGCCGGCAGCTCGGTGGCGAGCCCGACCATGCCGCGGCGCTGCTGCACCAGGTGGCGGCCGGCGACCTGTCGGCGCAGATCACGCTGCGCCCGGGCGACGACAGCAGCATGCTGTTCGCGGTGAAGCAGATGGTGGCCCGCCTGAAGCAGGTGATCGACGGCCAGCGCCACGTGGTGGCGGCGGCGAACCGCGGCGACTTCAGTGCGCGCGTCGAGCTCGACGGCCTGCAGGGTTTCCAGAAGGAAATGGGCGAAGGCCTGAACGCGCTGGTGTCGACCACCGGCGACAGCATCGGCGACGTGGTGCAGGTGATGGGCGCCGTCTCCGAAGGCGACCTGACGCGCACCATCGAGCGCGACTACGAAGGCGCGTTCGCCGAGATGAAGGAATACGTCAACGCCACCGTCGACAAGCTGTCGCAGGTGGTGACCGAGGTGAACAGCGGCGCGGAAGCGCTGGCGGGTGCATCGGAAGAGGTGAGCGCRACGGCGCAGTCGCTGTCGCAGGCGTCGAGCGAGCAGGCGGCGGGSGTSGARGAGACGAGCGCRTCGATCGAGCAGATGACGGCATCGATCTCGCAGAACACCGAGAACGCGAAGGTGACGGACGGGATGGCGACGAAGGCGGCGAGCGAAGCGGCCGAGGGCGGCGAGGCRGTGCGYGCGACGGTGGCGGCGATGAAGCAGATCGCGCAGAAGATCGGGATCATCGACGACATCGCATACCAGACGAACCTGCTGGCGCTGAACGCGGCGATCGAGGCGGCGCGTGCCGGCGAGCACGGCAAGGGCTTCGCGGTGGTGGCGGCGGAGGTGCGCAAGCTGGCCGAGCGCAGCCAGGTGGCGGCGCAGGAGATCGGCACGGTGGCGGGCTCGAGCGTGGAGCTGGCCGAGAAGGCGGGGCGCTTGCTGGACCAGATGGTGCCGAACATCAAGAAGACCTCGGACCTGGTGCAGGAGATCACGGCGGCGTCGGAAGAGCAGTCGTCGGGCGTCAGCCAGATCAATGCGGCGGTGAGCCAGCTGAGCCAGACGACGCAGCAGAACGCGTCGAGTTCGGAAGAACTCGCAGCCACGTCGGAAGAGATGAGCAGCCAGGCCGAGCAGTTGCAGCAGACGATGTCGTTCTTCAAGCTGGCGACCCACGCCGACGCGCCGCGGCAGCGCCCGGCTGCGCCGCGCAAGGCGGCAGCCAGGCCGATCGCAGCGGCAGCGAAGGGGGCCAAGGCGGGTGCGCGCAAACCGGCATCGGCCGCCGGCCACAGCGGCTTCTCGCTGCACGTGAACGGCGCGGGTGCGCTCGACGAATCGCAGTTCGCCCGTTTCTGATCCTGACCCGAGCGACCCCGCGGACCGGCCATGAACACCATCTCCGACAACGAGTTCGGCCTGTTCCAGCGCTTCATCTACGACGCGGCCGGCATCACGCTGTCGTCGGCGAAGAAGGCGCTGGTGTGCGGCCGGCTCGCGAAGCGGCTGCAGGCCTGCAACCTGGGCAGCTACAGCGAGTACTTCAAGCTGCTGACCAGCGGCCAGAACGGTGCCGAGGTGCAGACCGCGGTCGACCTGCTGACCACCAACGAGACCTACTTCTTCCGCGAGCCGAAGCACTTCGAGCTGCTGCGCGAGGCGGCGCTCGCGTCATCGAAGAAGGCGCAGCCGTTCCGCGTCTGGAGCGCGGCCAGCTCGACCGGCGAAGAGGCCTACAGCATCGCGATGGTTCTGGCCGACACGCTGGGCGATGCGGCCTGGGAGGTGACGGGCTCCGACATCAGCACCCGCGTGCTGCAGCGCGCGCGGCAGGCGCACTACCCGATGGAGCGCTGCCGGCAGATCCCGCAGACCTACCTGAAGCGCTTCTGCCTGCGCGGCATCGACGAGCAGCAGGGCACGCTGCTGGTCGACCGGACGCTGCGCAGCCGCGTGCAGTTCATGCAGGTCAACCTGAACACCACGCTGCCGCGGCTGGCGGCGTTCGACGTGATCTTCCTGCGCAACGTGATGATCTACTTCAACGGCGACACCAAGCGGCAGGTGGTGGCGCGCATCCTCGAGCAGCTGAAGCCGGGCGGGTTCTTCTGCATCGGTCACTCCGAGAGCCTGAACGACATCACGACGGCGTTGATCCAGGTGGCGCCGTCGATCTACCGCAAGCCGTGAGCGAGACATGGCGGCGGGGAGCACGATCCGATTCGACAGCGCCGAGCCCGGCGACCGGGTGCTGCAGCCCGGCGAGTACGCGGTCGGCGAGGCGCCGTTGCGCATGCGCACGCTGCTCGGCTCATGCGTGTCGATCACGCTGTGGCACCCGGCAAGACGCGTCGGGGCGATGTCGCACTTCCTGCTGGCCGCTCGCTCGCCGAGCCGGCTGGGCGTGCCCGACGCGCGCTACGGCGAGGAGGCGCTCGCGCTGATGCTGCGCCAGCTGCACAAGCGCGGCATCGCGCCGGCCGAGTGCGAGGCGAAGATCTTCGGCGGCGGCAACATGTTTCCCGAGCAGGCCTCGCCCGCCACGCCGAACATCGGCCGCCGCAACGGCGAGGCGGCGCGCGACCTGCTGACGGCGCACGGCATCCGCGTGCATTCCGAGAGCCTGTTCGGCAACGGGCACCGCCAGATGATCTTCGACCTGGCGACCGGCGACGTGTGGGTGCGGCAKGTCAACCCGGAATCGGCGTCGATGCCGCTGGAAGGCGGCGCATGAGCAACATCCGCGTGATGGTGATCGACGACTCGGCCGTCGTGCGGCAGGTCGTCACCGCGTTGCTGGACGACGCGCCGGGCATCGAGGTGATGGCCGCGGTGGCCGACCCGGTGCTCGCGATCGAGCGCCTCAAGCACGACTGGCCCGACGTGATCGTGCTCGACGTCGAGATGCCGCGCATGGACGGCATCACCTTCCTGCGCATGGTGATGCAGCAGAAGCCGACGCCGGTGGTGATCTGCTCGACGCTGACCGAGCGCGGCGCGAAGACCACGCTGGAGGCGATGGCCGCCGGCGCGGTGGCCATCGTCACGAAGCCGAAGCTGGGGCTGAAGCAGTTCCTGACCGCCAGCGGCGAAGAGCTGATCAGCACCGTGCGTGCCGCGGCCAAGGCCAACGTGCGGCGGCTGGCCGCCGGGCCGGCGGTCGCGCCGACGCCGGCGGCGAAGAACACCGCCGACGTGATCCTGCCGCCGGCCACGCGGGCGATGACGCAGACCACCGAGCGGGTGGTGGCGCTCGGCACCTCCACCGGCGGCACGCAGGCGCTCGAAGAAGTGCTGACCGCGCTGCCGCGCGTGACGCCGGGCATCGTGATCGTGCAGCACATGCCGGAGAAATTCACCGCGGCCTTCGCGGCGCGGCTGGACAGCCTGTGCCGCATCGAGGTGAAGGAGGCCGAGCACAACGACCGCGTGCTGCCGGGCCGCGCGCTGATCGCGCCGGGCGGGCGGCACATGCTGCTCAAGCGCAGCGGGGCGCAGTACTTCGTCGAGGTGATCGACGGGCCGCTGGTGAACCGCCACCGGCCATCGGTCGACGTGCTGTTCCGCTCGGTCGCGCGCAGCGCCGGCGCGAATGCGCTCGGCGTGATCATGACCGGCATGGGCGACGACGGCGCGGCCGGGTTGCTGGAGATGCGCAAGGTCGGCGCGCAGACCGTCGCGCAGGACGAGGAGAGCTGCGTCGTGTTCGGGATGCCGAAGGAAGCGATCAAGCGCGGCGGGGTGCAGCGGACGCTGCCGCTGGATGCGGTGGCGGCGGAGATCCAGAAGCAGACGGGCTGAGCTCCCGGGCGCCGTTCGCGCCGCAGGGCCGCCATTTCGCGCCGCCCGCGCCCGCTTCGTCGCAGCGCGGCTGCGCGACGACAGAACGCCTCCGAGGATGCGCGCCATCGCCACCTCCCGGAGACTTCGATGAACGGTTCCACCTTTCCGCGCACCCTGGCCGCCGCCGTGTTCACGCTCGTGCTCGCCACCGGCCAGGGGATCGGCCACGCCGCACCCGACGCGCAGTTCCGGCCCGCCTTCCAGCTCTTCAACCAGGCCTCGGCCGGCGACAAGGGCGTCGTCGACGCGGCGGCCGACGCCTTCGATGCGCTGCTGCAGGCCGAGCCGTCGAGCCCGGTGCTGATGGCCTACAGCGGCGCCAGCACCGCGATGAAGGCCCGTACGACTCTCCTGCCCTGGAAGAAGATCGGTTTCGCCGAAGACGGCCTGGCGACGCTCGACAAGTCGCTCGCGCTGCTGACCCCGGCGCACGATGCCGTCGGCCAGCACGGCACGCCGGCCAGCCTGGAGACGCGCTTCGTCGCCGCCAGCACCTTCCTCGCGGTACCTGACTTCATGCACCGCGGCGCGCGCGGCAGCGCGCTGCTGGCCGAGGTGCTGGCCAGCCCGCTGTTCGCGCAGGCGCCGCTGCCGTTCCAGGCCGCGGTGTGGATGCGGGCCGGCACGCAGGCCGCGAAGGAGAACCGCGTGGCCGATGCGCGCCGCTTCTTCGAGCAGGTCGTGCAGCGCGGCGCGCCGCAGGCCGAGCAGGCGCGCGCGGCGCTGCAGGGCCTGCCGTCGTGACCGCGGCTGCCGTCGAGTTGCGCGGCGTGCGCAAGACTTATCGGCTGGGCCCGCACGTGATCCCGGCGCTGCAGGGCGTGGACCTGTCCGTCGCGCGCGGCGAGCTGCTCGCGCTGACCGGCCCGTCGGGCAGCGGCAAGAGCACGATCCTGAACCTGTGCGGCCTGATCGACACCGCCGATGCCGGCGAGATCGCGATCGATGGCCGGCTGGTCGCCGGCCTCGACGAGACGCAGCGCACGCTGCTGCGCCGCGATGCGCTCGGCTTCGTGTTCCAGGGCTTCAACCTGGTGCCGGTGATGACGGTCGCCGAGAACGTCGACTACCCGCTGTTCCTCGCCGGCGTGCCGTCGGCCGAACGGCGCGCGCGGGTCGCCGCGCAGCTGCGGGCCGTCGGCCTGCAGGACCATGCCGGTCATCGGCCCGATGCGCTGTCGGGCGGCCAGCGGCAGCGTGTCGCGATCGCGCGGGCGCTGGTCAAGCGCCCGAAGCTCGTGATCGCCGACGAGCCGACCGCGAGCCTCGACTCCGCCACCGCCGACCAGGTGCTGGCGCTGATGCGCGAACGCGGCCATGCCGAAGGCGCCGCTTTCGTGATCGCGACGCACGACGCGCGCCTCACGCAGCGCTGCGACCGCACGCTGGCGCTGCGCGACGGGAGGATCGAATGAAGTGGTTGTACTTCGCGTGGCTCAACACGCTGCGCAACCGGCGCCGCTCGCTGGTCACCGTGGGCATCGCGGCGCTCGGCACCGCGGCCATCCTGCTGGCCGGCGGCTTCGCGCTGTCGACGTACCACGCGCTGGCGCAGGCCGCGGCGCGCAGCACCGGGCACCTGGTGCTCGGCCAGCCGGCGCAGTTCACGACCGATGAGGACACGCCGCTGCAGCACGGCCTCGACGATGTCGCCGCCTTGCGCGCCCGGCTGCTCGCCGACCGCGCGGTGCGCCAGGTGCTGCCGCGCGTGGAGTTCAGCGGCCTGGTCAGCAACGGCGACAAGTCGACCGTGATGATGGCCCACGGCGTCGACCCCGACGGCGAGTTCTCGGTGAAGGGCCCGTTCCTCACGATGACGGCCGGCGACGTGCTGGCCGGCACCGACCGCGCCGAGGTGATGCTCGGCGACGGCCTTGCGCGCAGCCTGAAGGCCCGGCCCGGCAGCAGCCTGACGCTGCTCGCGAGCACCACCGACGGCGCGCTGAACGCGCTGGACGTGCGCGTGAAGGGCGTGTTCTCGACCGGCGTGCCGGAGATCGACAAGCGCCTCGTCTACACCGACCTCGCGACCGCGCAGAAGCTGCTGAACACCACACGGGTATCGACGCTCGGCGTGTTCCTCGACCGCATGGACTCGACCGGGCCGGCGCGCGAGCGCATGGCCGCCCTGTTCCCGTCGCTCACGGTGCAGACCTGGCTCGACCAGGCCTTCTTCTACCGCTCGGTGCGCGATCTCTACAACCGCATCTTCGGCGCGCTCGGGCTGATCATCGGCGTGATCGTGGTGTTCGTCGTCGCGAACGCGATGGCGATGGCCATCATCGAGCGCACGCGCGAGATCGGCACGCTGCGCGCGCTCGGCACGCTGCCGTCGCAACTGCTGCGCACGCTGGCGCTGGAGGGCATGCTGCTCGGCGGTGCCGGCGCGCTGCTCGGCGCCGCGCTGGCCGGCGCGATCTCGCTGCTGCTGTACGTGGTGCCGGTGCAGATGCCGCCGCCGCCCGGCCGCTCCAGCGGCTACCCGCTGACGATCGAGGTCGATCCGCTGATGTTCGCCGCCACCGTGCTCGCGATGCTGCTGCTCGCGATGGCTGCGGCCGCGCTGGTCGCCCGCAGGACCGTCCACACGCCGGTGGTGGATGCGCTGGCCCACACCTGAAGGGACTCAACATGAAACGCCTCCTCGCGATCGTGCTCGGGCTGCTGGCCACGTTGGCCCAGGCCCAGGACATCGTCCCGCTGCTGAAGGCCGCCGACCGCTTCCGCATGGGCAGCGACAACCTGCAGGTCGACACGCTGATCAGCGTCTTCAACACCGATGGCTCGCCCGACAAGGAGCGGCGTTACACCGTCTTCGCGCAGGCCGGCCACCGCTCGCTGGTGCTGATGCGCAGCCCGGCCGAGAAGGGCCAGAAGGTGCTGATGCTCGGCGACGACTTCTGGCTGCTGATGCCCGGCAGCCAGCGCCCGCTGCGCATCACGCCGATGCAGAAGCTGCTGGGCGATGCGTCGACCGGCGACATCGCGACGCTCAGCTGGGCCGACGACTACGGCGGCCGCGTCATCGGCGAGGAGCGCTGCGGCGAGGTGGCCTGCCTGCACCTGAGCCTGGCGGCCAACCGCAAGGGCGTCACCTACCAGCGCATCGAACTGTGGCTGGGCACGAAGCTGCACGAGCCGCTGAAGGCCGAGCTGTACGTGCAGTCGGACAAGCTCGCGAAGCAGGCGGGCTTCGTGCTCGACGCGCCGGCCGCGCCGACGCGGGTGACCGAGATGGTGCTGCGCGACCAGCTGAGCAACCACAAGGAGACGCGGGTGCGCTACGTGTCGCGCGCGCCGCGCGACGTGCCGGAGGCCTGGCTGAACCCGATGTTCCTCGCGCGCAACCCGACGTTGGACTGAAATGCGGCGCTTCGTGGGGATCGCGGCGCTGTGGGCGCTCGCGGGCGGCGCCGTGGCCGCCGACGAGTTCAGCGGCCAGCTGCGCGCGCACCGCGAGCAGGTGGAGGGCATCGCACCGCCCGGCACCGACACGCTCGAGACCGAACTGCGCGGCCACTGGAAGGCGCTCAGCGGCAACGTCGTCTTCACGCAGCAGCGGCCCGACGGCGGGGCATGGCACGGCGATGCCGCCGTCAACGAGCTGTATGCGTCGGGCGACGCGCTGGGCTGGCAGTGGAGCGGCGGCCGCAAGATCGTCGCGTGGGACGTCGGCTACGGCTTCCGGCCGAACGACGTGGTGCAG
>NZ_JBFUFP010000125.1:0-9144 GCF_056403375.1 Rhizobacter sp. P2_H2 | reverse complement strand
AGTACTGCAGCGCGCGCTCCACCAGCGCCTGCTGCGTCAGCAGCGGCTTCAGCTCGCCCCACAGCGCGATGCCCTCGAGCAGCGTGCCGCTCTGGTTGACGCGCGGCAGGCCGTGGCTGAGCGTCGCGTCCATGTGGAAATGCGCGTCGACGAAGGGCGGCGACAGCAGCCAGCCGTGGCCGTCGAGCAGCGTTGCGCCCTCGGGCTGCGGCAGCTGGGGGCCGATCGCCTCGATGCGGCCGTCGCGCGCGAGCACATCGTGGCCGCGGCGGCCGTCGGGCAGGGTGACGTTGCGGACGAACAGCATCGGGTTCTCCTTTGACTGGCGTGGCGACTTGACCTGGGAGGTCATCGACTGCAGGCGGCCAGGCCGCGAGGATGCAGCCATGTCCTCTCACTCACTCAACCCCGAAGGAGCATTCATGAATGATGCCAGCACCCTGGTCACCCGCTATCTGGAGGCCTGGAACGAAAGCGATGCGGCGCGTCGGGCGCGGCTGATCGCGGAGCTGTGGAGTGCCGACGCGCGCTACACCGACCCGCTGGCCGACGTCCGCGGCCACGAGGCGATCAGCGGCTTGATCGGCGCCGTGCAGCAGCACTACCCGGGCCACCGCTTCGAGCCGCATGGCCAGGTGGATGCGCATGGCCGCTACCTGCGCTTCTCGTGGCAGCTGTGCGACGCCGGCGGACAGGGCGTCGCACGCGGGACCGACTTCGCCGAGCTGCTCGACGATCGGCGCCTGCGCAGCGTCACCGGCTTCCTCGACCAGAACTCACAGTGAACGAAAGGCCTTTGTCATGAACGGTATCGACCTCGTCCCGCTGGCCGTCGGCCACATGATCGGCCTCGGCGCCATCGGCTCCTGCCTGGGCGTCGGTGTCCTGGCCAGCAAGTACCTCGAAGCCTCGGCGCGCCAGCCCGAGCTGATGGAGCCGCTGCAGCAGAAGGTGTTCCTGCTGGTCGGCGTGCTCGACGGCGCGTTCATCATCGCGACCGGCATCGGGCTGTGGTTCGCGACCGCCAACCCCTTCAAGGGGTGAGCGTTCAGGCGGCAGGCGGCGCGTAGCGTGCCGGCAGCGCGAGCCCCGGCCGCTCGTCGTCCCAGGCCATCGCGCTGATGCGCCAGCCGGTGGGCGTCGAGACGAACTGCGTCGAGATCACGCCGCGTGCCGATAAGGCYTGGCCGTTCAGCGTGCCGGTCTTCGCATAGGTGCTGGTGCGGTGCGCCACCTGGCCGAACACCTCGGTGATCTCGGCCAGCTCGGTCTCGCGGAACGCCGTCAGCTCGCCGGCCTCGACCGAGCGCTGGCGCGGCGCGATGAACTGCGCGACGCCCGTCACCTCGGGCGCCGGCCCGATGTTGCGGATCAGCAGGCCGCCGTCGATGAACAGCCCGTGCAGCCGCTCGTAGGGCGGGCGCCCGCCGGGCTCGAAGGACACGGCGTCGAAGAAGGCCTGCATCAGCGCGGCCAGGGCAGTGGGTGTCGGCGTCATGGCCGCGGATTGTCCGTGCGCTGTCCGCTGTCCGTCCGGTGGCTGTCCGCGGACACATCGGCAGCAGGGGCAATCCGCGCCAAGCCCTTGATTCAATGGGATTTTCATCGCCGGCGGGAGCGGGCACGGGCGTTGCAATGAAGCAGGCCATGAACGCTGCGAACGACGCTCCGCTGATCCGCGACACCTCGGCCCAGGACCAGCCGTTGCCGAAGCGCCGGCTGCGGCCCGGGCCGTGGCTGGCCGCCGGCGCGGCGCTGGCGGCCCTGCTCGCGGTCGCGCTCTCGACGCCGGCGCTGCGGCACGGCTTCTCGAGCGGCTCGTCGGTGTCGGCCTCGCGGCTGGTGGTGGCGACCGTGCAGCGCGGCCCGTTCGTGCGCGACATCGCGGCCGAGGGCAAGGTCGTCGCCGCGGTGAGCCCGACGCTGTACGCGGCCGGCGGCGGTGCCGCGACGCTGAAGGTGCATGCCGGCGACCGGGTCGCGCGCGGCCAGGTGCTCGCGGTGATCGACAGCCCCGAGCTGGCCGCGAAGCTCGCGCAGGAGCTGTCGAATGCCGACGCGATGAAGGCCGACGTGCTGCGTGCCGACGTGGATGCGCGGCAGCAGCGCGGCACATTGCAGGGGGCGTTCGATGCGGCGCGCATCGACCACAGCAGTGCGCAGAACGACCTGGCGCGCCAGCAGAAGGCGTTCGACGCCGGCGCGGTGTCGGGCATGCAGGTCGAGCATGCGCGCGACACGCTGCAGAAGGCGCGCATCGCGCTCGACCATGCCGAGGCCGGCCTGCGGCTGAAGGACGACAGCCTGAAGTTCGATGTGCAGGCCCGCCAGCTCGCGCATGCGCGGCAGCTGCTGCTGGTGAAGGACCTGCAGCGCCAGGTCGAGAGCCTGACGGTGCGCTCGCCGGTCGAGGGGCAGGTGGGGCAGTTGTTCATTGCCGAGCATGCGAATGTCGCGAAGGATGCGCAGCTGCTGTCGGTGATCGACCTGTCGGCGCTGGAGGTGCAGATGCAGGTGGCCGAGAGTTTCGCGCGCGATCTCGGCGTCGGCATGCCGGGCGAGATCAGCGGCAACGGCCACACGTGGCGCGCGGCGGTCAGCACGGTGTCGCCAGAGGTCGTCAACAACGAGGTGGCGGCGCGGCTGCGCTTCAGCGGTGGCGCGGGCGAGCAGCCGAGCCAGCTGAGGCAGAACCAGCGCCTGTCGGTGCGCGTGCTGCTCGACAAGCGCGATGACGTGCTGGCCGTGCAACGCGGCAGCTTCGTCGACGAATCCGGTGGCGCGCATGCGTACGTGCTGCGCGACGGCATGGCGGTGAAGACGCCGATCCGCGTCGGCGCGCGCAGCCTCGACAAGGTCGAGATCCTCGGCGGCCTGGCCGTCGGCGACCGGGTGGTGGTGTCCGGTGCCGAGCTGTTCCAGGGGGCGGAGCAGGTCGCCGTCAGCCAGTGATTCAACCCATCAACGAACGAACCGAAGGACTCCCATGCTCAAGATGACCGGCCTGTCCAAGGTCTACCGCACCGAGGTGATCGAGACCCATGCGCTGCGCGCGTTCAACCTCGAGGTGAAGGAGGGCGAGTTCGTCGCGGTGACGGGTCCGTCGGGCTCGGGCAAGACGACCTTCCTGACGATCGCCGGCCTGCTGGAGGCGTCGACCGGCGGCAGCTACCTGCTCGATGGCGTCGAGGTGGGGCAGCTGGACGACAACGCCCGTTCGCGCATCCGCAACGAGAAGATCGGCTTCATCTTCCAGGCCTTCAACCTGATCCCGGACCTGAACATTGCCGACAACGTGGAAGTGCCGTTGCGCTACCGCGGCATGAAGGCCGACGAGCGTCGCCGGCGCGTGCGCGATGCGCTGGAGCGGGTGGGGCTGGCCGCGCGCGAGCGCCACTACCCGGCGGAGTTGTCGGGTGGCCAGCAGCAGCGGGTGGCGATCGCACGCGCGCTGGCCGGCAGTCCGCGGCTGCTGCTGGCCGACGAGCCGACCGGCAACCTCGACAGCCAGATGGCGCGCAGCGTGATGGCGCTGCTGGAGGAACTGCACCGCTCGGGCGCGACCATCGTGATGGTGACGCACGATCCGCAGCTGGCGGCGCGGGCGCAGCGGAACGTGCATGTCGTTGACGGGCAGGTCGTGGATGTGTCGGACGAACTGCGGCTCAGCTCTGCGAGCGAAGTGGCGGCCTGAGATGGTGAACGGTGCGAGCAAAGGCGCGAGTGGGCAGGCTGTGGCTCGCCGGCCGGTGCGGTCATCGCCCCGGGGGGCGATGACTGCCCTCTGCTGGCTGATTTCATGGCCCGTCGCCCAAACTCCCGCCACTCACTTCGTTCGTTGTGGTCAAACAGTGTGCGACAGTCAGTTCACGAAGCGTGCTGCGCACGCGGGCCATGAAACCAGCCAGCTCCGGCGCCCCGTCCTGATTGGCGCTCCACAGCCTGCCCACTCGCGCCTTTGCCACCACCACCGTGCTGTGTGGGGTGGAGAAAAGACTGAACAGGTCGACGAAACGTGCGGGCGCTCGCATGCTCGTCGATCACTTCAGCCCAGTCCCCCAAGCGCCGCGATGCGCCGCTGCATCGCTGCACTCCTGCTGGCAGCCGCACCACTGGCAGCCCGAGCCGACGACCTGCTGCAGGTCTACCAGCAAGCCCGTCGTGCCGACCCGGTGCTGTCGGCGGCCGATGCCCAACGCGGCATCGCGAGAGAGGGCGTCGTGCAGGCCCGAGCGCCGCTGCTGCCCCAGGCCTCGGCCGGCCTGGCATTCGACCGCTTGCAACCGACCGGTGACCCGGGAGAGCGCAACAGCAGCCGCGCCGCCTCCGTCACGCTGAACCAGGTGCTGGTCGATGTGTCCCGTCTGTCGCAGCTGCATGTCGCGCAGTCGCAGGCCGAGGCGCAGGACGACCTGGTGCGCGCCGCCGAACAGGCCTTGTGCGCCCGCGTCGCCCGTGCCTACTTCGATGTGCTCACCGCCGACGACGCGGTGCGCCAGGTCGAGGCCAACGAGGATGCGTTCCGCCAGCAGGTCGAACAGTCGGACCAGCGCTTTCGCAACGGGCTGTCGGCCCAGGTCGACGTGGAGCAGGCGCGGGCCTACCACGCGGCGGCGCAGGCGGCCAGCATCGATGCGCGCCAGGCACGCGACGATGCGCGCGAGGCGCTCTCCGAGATCACCGGCCAGCCGGTGCCGACCCTCAACCGCCTGCAGGACGAGCTGCCGATGGCCTTGCCCGAGCCGGCCGATCCGCAGGCCTGGGTCGACGAGGCGCTGCTGCACAACCCGGGCTTGTCGGCGCAGCGCCATGTCGTCGATGCCGCAGGGCAGGGCATCGCCGCCGCACGGGCCGGCCACCTGCCCACGCTGAGCGCCAACCTGGGCGTCGGCCGCGCCGCCGCCTGGCCGGTGCCGGCCAGCAACACCGACGGCCGCAACGTCGCGAGCGTCGGGCTCGTGCTCAACGTGCCGCTGTTCGCCGGCGGCGCCACGCAATCACAACTGCGCCAGGCCCTGCGCCAGCAGGATGCGGCGCGCGACGACTACGAGCTGCGCCGCCGTCGCGTCGCGCGCGAGACGCTGGAGCAGTACCGCAGCATCGCCGCCGGCATCGGCCGCATCGGCGCCACGCGCACCGCGGTCGACTCGGCCGGCCGCGCCCTCGCCTCCACCCGCATCGGCCACGAACTCGGCACCCAGACCATGACCGACCTGCTGCTCGCGATCCAGACCCAGGCCTCCGCGCAGGCCTCGTACTCGCAGGCGCGCCACCAGTTCGTGCTCAGCCGCCTGCTGCTGCTGCAGTCGGCCGGCCGCATCGCCGAGGCCGACCTCGCCGCCGTCAACACCCTGCTGAAATAGGAGCGCCCCACCATGTTCGGCTACCACCTCGACCTGGCGCTGCGCAGTTTCCGCCGCAGCCCCGCGCTGACCGCGCTGATGGTGCTCGCGATCGCGCTCGGCATCGGCGCCAGCATGACCACGCTGACGGTGTTCCACGTGCTGTCGGGCGACCCGATCCCGGGCAAGAGCGACCGGCTCTTCTACGTGCAGCTCGACGCCAACGAACGCGGCGCCGCGCCGCCCGGCGCCGAACCGCTGGAACAGCTGACCCGCTTCGATGCCGAGGCCCTGCTGCGCGAACACCGCGGCGAACGCCAGGTGATGATGACCGGCGGCTCGGTCGCCGTGCAGCCGGCGCAGGCCGACCGCCCCGCGTTCTTCGCGAGCGCCCGCTACACCACCGCCGACTTCTTCCCGATGTTCGAGACGCCGTGGCGCCACGGACATGGCTGGAGTGCCGCCGACGACGAGGCCGGCGCGCGCGTCGCGGTCATCTCGCACGAGCTGAACGAGAAGCTGTTCGACGGCGCCGACAGCACCGGCCGCATGCTGCGTGCCGGCGACCGCGACTTGCGCATCGTCGGCGTGCTCGCGCCGTGGCGCCCGGTGCCGCACTACTACGACCTGTACGCCGGCCGCTTCGCGAAGACCGAGCAGGTGTTCACGCCGCTGTCCACCGCGCTGCAGGCCCGGCTGCCGATCGCCGGCAGCATGACCTGCTGGGGCAACCGCACCGCCCCCGACCCGCGCGCACTGAACGCCCCCTGCGCCTGGCTGCAGTACTGGGTGCAGATGCCGTCGGCGGCCGACGCGCCGGCGCTGCGGCAGTACCTCACCGACTACTCCGAGCAGCAGCGCGCGGCCGGCCGCTTCGAGCGGCCGAGCAACGTGCGCCTGCGCAACGTCACCGAGCGCATGTCGTTCAAGCACGTCGTGCCCGGCGACGTGCACCTGCAGCTGTGGCTCGCATTCGGCTTCCTGCTGGTGTGCCTGACCAACACCGTCGGGCTGCTGCTCGCCAAGTGCATGCGCCGCGCGCCGGAGATCGCAGTGCGGCGCGCGCTCGGCGCCACCCGGCGCGCGATCTTCGGGCAGTTCCTCGTCGAGGCCGGCAGCATCGGCATCGTCGGCGGCGTGCTCGGCCTCGGCCTCGCGCTGCTCGGGCTGTGGGGCGTGCGCCAGAACCCGGCCAGCTATGCGCAGCTCGCCTACCTCGATGCGCCGATGCTCGCGATCACCCTCGTGCTCGCACTGGTGGCCAGCCTCGCCGCCGGGCTGCTGCCCGCCTGGCGCGCCTGCCAGGTGACGCCGGCGCTGCAGCTCAAGTCGCAGTGAACAGCGGCCAGAACCCAAGGAGAACGCGATGATGGACTTCCGACCGATCCTGTCGACGCTGCGCCGCCACAAGACCGCCGCCGCGCTGATCGTGCTCGAGGTCGCGCTGAGCTGCGCGATCGTCAGCAACGCGCTGTTCCTGATCGGCCAGCGGCTGGAGCGCATGCAGGCGCCCACCGGCCTGGCCGAGTCCGAGCTGCTGCACATCCGCCTCAACGACATCGCGCATCGCGACAACGACGAGGCGCTGACCCGGCGCGACCTGGCGACCCTGCGCGCCCTGCCCGGCGTCAAGGCGGCCACCAGCGTCAACCACGTGCCGTTCGGCAACGGCTCGTCCGACACCGGCGTCAGCCTCTCGTTCGACCAGACCTCGCCGACGATCACCGCGGCGCTGTACCTCGTCGGCGAGAACGCGCTCGCGACGCTCGGCCTGAAGCTGGTCGAGGGCCGCGACTTCCTCCCCGAGGAGATGCAGCCCGCCTCGGCCCTCGATGCCGAGGAGCCGAAGGTGCCGGCGGTGATCCTCGACCGCGGCACCGCGGCGCGCCTGTTCCCCGAGGGCAGCGCGATCGGAAAATCGCTGTACGTGTTCGGCCCCTCGCCGATGCGCGTGGTCGGCGTGGTCGAGCACATGTCGATCCCGCAGCCCGACGGCCCGCGCAGCGGGTTCCTGACGCTGCTGCCGGTGCAGCCCTCGTACAACGAGGGCAACTACCTGGTGCGCGTCGATGCGGCGCAGCGCGACCTGCTGCTGAAGGATGCGGTCGCCGCGCTGCAGGCGGTCGACAGCCGGCGCATCGTGATGGAGCGCGAGACCTTCGACGACATGCGCCACGCGTATTTCCGCCAGGACCGCTGGATGGCGGCGCTGCTGGTCGCGGTGTGCATCGCGCTGCTGGTGGTCACCGCGTTCGGCATCGTCGGTCTCGCGAGCTTCTGGGTGCAGCAGCGCACGCGGATGATCGGCGTGCGGCGCGCGCTCGGCGCGTCGCGGGTGCAGATCCTGCGCTACTTCCAGGCCGAGAACTTCCTGCTGACGACGATGGGCATCGCGATCGGCATGACGGCGGCGTACGGCATCAACCGGCTGCTGATGAGCCTCTACGAGCTGCCGCCGCTGCCCTGGGTGTGCCTGCCGATCGGCGCGGTCACGCTGTGGGCGCTGGGCCAGGTGGCGGTGCTCGGCCCGGCGCGGCGCGCGGCGGCGCTGCCGCCGGTGGTGGTGATGCGCGGGGCCTAGTAAGCTCGCGCCCCATGCGCCGCATCCTGATCATCGACGACAACCCCGCAGTCGGCCAGGCCCTCACGCTGCTGCTGTCCCTGCACGACATCGTGGCCGAGGTCGCGCTGACGCCCGAAGCGGGCCTGGCCGCGCTCGACCGCCGCCCGGCCGACGTCGTGATCCAGGACATGAACTTCAGCGCCGATACCACCTCCGGCGCCGAGGGTGCGGCGCTGTTCCGCGCGATCCGCGAGCGCCAGCCCGACCTGCCGGTGATCCTGCTGACCGCCTGGACGCGGCTCGAGGCCGCCGTCGAACTGGTGAAGGCCGGCGCCGCCGACTACCTCGCGAAGCCCTGGGACGACGCGAAGCTGCTCGCCACCATCGAGAACCTGCTGGAGCTGGCGGAGTCGACGCGCGAGGTGGCCCGCCTGCGCGACGAGCGCCGCCGCCGCCGCGTCGCGCTCGCGCAGCGTTTCGACCTGAGCGGCATCGTCTACGCCTCCGATGCGATGGAGCGCACGCTGGAGCTGGCCTGCCAGGTCGCGCGCTCCGACCTGCCGGTGCTCATCACCGGGCCGAACGGCAGCGGCAAGGAACGCATCGCCACCACCGTGCATGTCAATTCGGCGGTGCGCGACGGGGCGTTCGTCGCGGTCAACTGCGGCGCGCTGCCGGCCGACCTGATCGAGACCGAGCTGTTCGGTGCCGAGGGCGGCGCGTACACCAGTGCGATCAAGTCGCGCGACGGCCGCTTCGATGCGGCGGACAACGGCACGCTGTTCCTCGACGAGATCGGCACGCTGCCGCTGGCCGGCCAGGTGAAGCTGCTGCGGGTGCTGGAGAGCGGCCGTTTCGAGCGCGTCGGCTCCACGCGCACGCGCCACGTGCGGGTGCGCGTGATCAGCGCGACGAATGCCGACCTGAAGACGATGGTGCGGGATGGCCGCTTCCGCGAAGACCTGTACTACCGGCTCAACGTGATCGAGGTCGTGGTGCCGCCGCTCGCGCAGCGCCGCGACGACGTGCTGGCGCTGGCCGAGCACTTCCTCGCCGGCCGCCCAGGGCTGGTCGACGCGGCGCGCGCGGCGCTGCTCGCGCATGCGTGGCCGGGCAACGTGCGCGAGCTGAAGAACGTGATCGAGCGCGCCGCGCTGCTGGCGCGCGGCGGGCCGGTCACGCCCGAGCTGCTGGGCCTGCCGGCAGCCGAACTCGCCCCGACGCCGCGCAACCTCGGCG
>NZ_JBFUFP010000124.1:0-9156 GCF_056403375.1 Rhizobacter sp. P2_H2 | reverse complement strand
CGCAGCACCACGAGCATGCCGACGGCAGCGGCTTTCCGCTCAAGCTCAACAGCGACCGCATGACGACGGCGGCGCGCATCGTCTCGCTGGTGAACCGCTACGACAACCTGTGCAACCCGCACGTGCCGTCGCGCGCACTGACGCCGCACGAGGCGCTGTCCACGCTGTTCGCGCAGAGCAAGGCCAAGTTCGACACCGCGATCCTCGGCGCCTTCATCCGCATGATGGGCGTCTACCCGCCCGGCTCGACGGTGCAGCTCACCGACGACCGCTACGCGATGGTGGTGTCGGTCAACTCGACCCGGCCGCTGAAGCCGCGCGTGCTGGTGCACGACCCGAAGGTGCCGCGCGACGAAGCGCTGATGCTCGACCTGGAGCAGATGCCGCGCCTGGGCATCCGCCGCAGCCTGAAGCCCCAGCAGCTGCCGACGGCGTCGCTGATCTACCTGTCGCCGCGCGCCCGCGTGGCCTATTTCTTCGAGCCGGAGCAGGTGCCCGAGACCGCGGACGCCGCGGCCGTTGCATGACGGTCGGCGAGCCGGCGCGGGGCCTCGACGCTTCGATCGACGGCTTGCCTGACGGACTGCTCGACGGCCTGCTCGAGGCGGTGTGGCTGGTCGACGCYGGCAGCCTGCGGATCCGCTCGGTCAATGCCGCGGCCGCCGAGCTGTTCGGCGTCGAGGCCGCCTCGCTGCGTGGCCGCGGGGCCACCGACCTGTGCGCGACACCTGAAGACCTGGTGTTCTGGAGCGAGGCGGCGACCGGCGTCGTCGACGACATCGTCTCCGACACGCTGGTGCGCCACGCGAGCGGCCGCCTGCTGCCGGTGACGCGTCGCGTGAGCCGCATCGGCGCCGGCCTGTTCCTCGTGACCTGCCGCGACCGCAGCGCGCAGCGCGCCGCCGAAGAAGAGCTCGAGACCCGCCTGGCCGAGTTGCGCGCGACGCTCGAATCCACCGCCGACGGCATCCTGGTGACCGACCTGTCGGGCCACATCCGCAGCTTCAACCACCGTTTCGCCGGCCTGTGGGCCCTGCCCGAGGAGGTGCTGGCCCGGCGCGACGACGAGGCGGTGCGCGACTGGATGCGCGCAAGCGTCGTCGACGGGGCCGACTACGAGCGCCGGCTCGCCGCGATCCACGAGGCGACGATGCTGCAGACCAGCGACGTTTTCACGCTGCATTCGGGCCGCGTGCTGGAGCGGCTGACGCTGCCGCAGTGCACGCGCGGCCACCCGATCGGCCGCGTGTTCTCGTTCCGCGACATCACCGAGAAGCTCGCCGCCAGTGCGCGCATCGAGGAGCTGTCGCACACCGACGCGCTGACCGGCCTGCCGAACCGGCGCCTGCTGGCCGACCGCATCGAGTTCGCGCTCGCGATGGCGCAGCGCGGCGGCAACCCGTTCGCGCTGATGGTGCTGAACCTCGACCGCTTCAAGCAGATCAACGACACGCTCGGCCTCGGGGTCGGCGACCGCGTGCTGCTGGAGGTCACCGACCGCATCAAGGATTGCCTGCGCAACGTCGACACCGTCGCGCGCCTCGCCGGCGACGAGTTCGTGCTGCTGGTGCACCAGGCCGACGCCAGCGCGGCCGAAGCCACCGCGCGGCGCGTGATCGACGCGATGGCCCGCCCGTTCACGCTCGACGCCGTCAGCTTCACCGTCACCTGCAGCATCGGCATCGCCATGAGCCCGGCCGACGGCGACAGCGCCGACGACCTGCTGCGCCGCGCCGATGCGGCGATGCACCACGTGAAGGAAGCCGGGCGCGCGAGCTTCCGCTTCCACCAGCCGCGCGGCGACGCCGGCCAGCGCCCGGACCATTCGCCGTTGCAGATCGCGCCGATGCAGATCGACCACGCGATGCGCCAGGCGCTGGTGAGCGGCCAGTTCCGGCTGCACTACCAGCCGCAGATCGACCTGAAGAGCGGCCAGGTGATCGGCGCCGAGGCGCTGATCCGCTGGCGCGATCCGGTGCTCGGCGAGGTCTCGCCGGGCGAGTTCATCCCGGTGGCCGAGGAGAGCGGCTTCATCATCCCGATCGGCGACTGGGTGCTGTCGCAGGCGGTGCGGCAGGCCGCCGCGTGGCGCGCCAACGGGCTGGAGATGCCGGTGTCGGTCAACGTCTCGGCGCTGCAGTTCCGGCAGCCCGACTTCATCGACCGCGTGGCCGGCGCGCTGAAGGGCGCGAACCTGCCGGCCCGGCTGCTCGAGCTGGAGCTCACCGAATCGATCCTGATCCACGACGCGGCCGGCGCGCTGCAGCGCCTGCAGGCGCTGCGCCAGCTGGGCGTGCAGATGGCGATCGACGACTTCGGCACCGGCTACTCGAGCCTGGGCTACCTGAAGCGCTTCCCGATCGCGCGGCTGAAGATCGACCGCAGCTTCATCAAGAACCTGCCCGACGACACCAGCGATGTCGCGATCGTCAACGCCATCATCCAGCTCGGCCGCGCGCTGAACCTGCGCGTGATCGCCGAAGGGGTCGAGACCGAGCCGCAGCGGCAGTTCCTGCTCGACGCCGGCTGCGACGAATTCCAGGGCTTCCTGTTCGCGCCGGCCCTCGACCACGGCAGCTTCGAAGGCCGCGTGAACCGCGCGGCGCCGCCCAGGTCGGTGCGGCTGGTGCACCCGGCCGGCGGCTGACAGCCCCCCTCGACACGGTCGGACATCGTCCGACATCCCTCCCCGAGCCCCGGCAAAAGCCGTACGCCACGCCCCGGTTTGCGTTTTTGCCTTATTTTCACGGGATCGTTGGAGGTTCCCGATGAATCCACTGGAGCGAACGCTGGAGCAGCGTGTCGAGGCACTGGGCGTCCCGATGGCAGTGGTGCTGCCCGGTGGGCAACGGCTCGGCCACCCGCAGCCGACCGTGACGATCCGGCTCAATGAACTGTCGCCGCTGGTGCACATCGCCGGCGGCCAGGTCGGCCGGGTCGCGCAGGACTATGTCGAGGGCCGCCTCGACTTCGACGGCACCGTGCGCGACCTGATGTCCATTGCCGCGCAGCTGATCGACGACGACCCGACCCAGTCGGAGCCGACCGGCGCGCCGCTCGCGTGGTGGCGCAACATCACGCGGGCCGCGCGCTCGCGGGCGCGCCACAGCACCGAATCGGATGCGCAGCAGGTCCAGTTCCACTACGACGTCTCGGACGACTTCTACGCGCTGTGGCTGGATCCGCTCAAGGTCTATTCCTGCGCCTACTTCCGCGAAGGCAGCCTGTCGCTCGCGAAGGCCCAGGAGGCCAAGCTCGACCACATCTGCCGCAAGCTGATGCTGCGCGAGGGAGAGCGCTTCCTCGACATCGGCGCCGGCTGGGGTGGGCTGCTGATGTGGGCCGCGCAGCACTATGGCGTGCGGGCGCACGGCATCACGCTGTCGAAGAACCAGCACGCGCACGTCAACGGGCTGATCGAGCGCAGCGGGCTGCGCGGGCGGGTCACGATGGAACTGCGCGACTACCGCGAGCTGCCGGAGGACGCGCCCTTCGACAAGATCGCCTCGGTCGGCATGTTCGAGCATGTGGGCCATGGGCAGCTGCCGGGCTACTTCGACAAGATCCGCCGGCTGCTGAAGCCGGGCGGCCTGCTGATGAACCACGGCATCACCGCCGGCAGCACGCGCAACGAGCAGTTGGGCGCCGGCATGGGCGACTTCATCGAGCGCTACATCTTCCCCGGCGGCGAACTGCTGCATGTGTCGCATGTGCTGAAGGTGATGAGCGAATCGCAGCTCGAGCCGGTGGACGCCGAGAACCTGCGCCCGCACTACGCACGCACGCTGTGGGCCTGGAGCGCGGCGCTGGAGCACCAGCTCGGGCGCGCGCGCGAACTGACCGGCGAATCGGTGGTGCGCGCCTACCGGCTCTACCTGGCCGGCAGCGCGATGTGCTTCGAGCAGGGCTGGATCTCGCTGTTCCAGATGCTGGCCGCACGGCCGGACGGCAACCCGGCGCGCGGGCCGATGCGCGGCGCACAATCCGAGTTCCCGTTCAACCGCGAGTACATGTACCGATGATCTACAAGTTCAAATCGAAGGCGGCCGGCGACGTGATCATGATGGGCCCGAACGGCGACCAGGTGCTGCGCCTGATCGGCAAGGCGCCGGGTGCGACGGGCATCATCGAGCCGGCGCAGATGCCGGCGGCCATCGCGGCGCTCGAGGCCGCGATCGCGCAGGACGAGGCGGCGCGCAAGCAGGCCGAGCAGGAGGCGGCGGCCGACGGGAAGAAACTGCCGCCGGCCGAGGGCGTGGGCCTGCGCCAGCGCGCCTGGCCGCTGGTCGAGATGATGAAGCGTTCGCAACCGGCCGATGCCGGCATCACCTGGGGTGTCTGAGGAGGAGCAGCGATGAAACTGTGGAGCGACAGCTGGATCAACGGCGACCGGATTCCGGCGCGCTATGCCGCCGGACGGCTGGAGGGTGCGTCGGGCGTCGGCTTCTCCGACAACCTGAACCCGCACCTGGCGTGGAGCGAGGTGCCGAAGGGCACGCAATCGCTCGCGCTGATCTGCCACGACTTCGACGTGCCGAGCCGCGGCGACGACGTGAACCAGGCCGACCGCGAGGTGCCGAGCGACCTGCCGCGCGTCGACTTCTTCCATTGGGTGATGGTCGACCTGCCGGCCGGCCTCTCGGCGATCGGCGAGGGCGAGTTCAGCCGCGGCTTCAGCGCGCGCGGCAAGCCGGGCCCGCAGGCGCTGCACGGCGCGCGGCACGGCCTGAACGATTACACCGGCTGGTTCGCCGGCAATGCCGAGATGGCGGGGCAGTACTTCGGCTACGACGGCCCGTTCCCGCCGTTCAACGATTCGCTGGTGCACCACTACGTGTTCACGCTGTATGCGCTCGACGTGGCGCGCACGCCGGTCGACGGCGTGTTCAGCGGCGCGCAGGTGCGCGAGGCGATCGCCCGGCACGTGCTGGCCGAGGCGACCCACTCCGGTACCTACACCCTCAATCGACGCCTGATCTGATGCAGCTGACTCGAATCCTCGCGATCCGCCACGGCGAGACCGCCTGGAATGTCGATGGCCGCATCCAGGGCCACACCGACATTCCGCTGAACGACAAGGGCCGCTGGCAGGCCGGGCGGCTGGGCGCCGCGCTGGCGCACGAGCAGGTCGACATCGTGTTCGCGAGCGACCTGCAGCGTGCGTTCGAGACCGCGCAGGCGGTCGCTCGGCCGCACGGGCTGCCGGTGCATGCCGATGCCGGCCTGCGCGAGCGCAGCTTCGGCGTCTTCGAGGGCTGGACCTTCGCCGAGATCGAGGCCCGCTGGCCCGAGCAGAGCCTGCGCTGGCGCCGGCGCGATCCCGACTACGGCCCCGAAGGCGGCGAGAACCTGCAGCAGCTGTCCGCCCGCTGCGTGGGCGCGGTGACGCGGCTGGCCGAGGCCCACCTCGGCAGCAGCATCGCGATCGTCGCGCACGGCGGCGTGATGGACTGCCTTTACCGCGCCGCGGCCCGCATCGACCTGCAGGCGCCGCGCTCCTGGCAGCTCGGCAATGCGAGCATCAACCGGCTGCTCTACACGCCCGAGGGCTTCACGCTGGTCGGCTGGAACGACACGCACCACTTCGACGGGTTGGGCGGGTTGGACGGCCCGTCGCTCGACGACCCCGGCAACGCGACCGGCCTGGCCGCCACCGACCGCGCAGGGCACGCGGCATGATGCAGCCGCGCGTCGGCGACCCGGTCGCGGCCGTGCCGACACCGGCACTGGTGATCGACCTCGACGCGATGGAGCGCAACCTGGCGCGCATGGCCGCGTTCGCCCGCGAGCACCGCCTGAAGCTGCGCCCGCACGCGAAGATGCACAAGAGCGCCCGCATCGCCGCGCTGCAGGTCGCGGCCGGCGCGGTCGGCGTGTGCGTGCAGAAGCTGTCGGAGGCCGAGGCGCTGGCGGCCGGCGGCGTCGCCGACATCTACATCAGCAACGAGATCGTCGACGCGGCCAAGCTGGCGCGCGTGGCGGCACTGGCCGGCCGCATCCGGCTCGCGATCGCTGTCGACTCATCACTCGGCATCGACCGCCTCGCGCTCGCGCTGAAGGCGGCCGGCACGTCGCTCGACGTGTTCGTCGAGATCGACGTCGGGCAGGGCCGCTGCGGCGTGGCGCCGACCGCGGCCGGCGCGCTCGCGCACCAGGTGGTGTCGCACGGCCTGCGCTTCGCCGGGTTGCAGGCCTACCACGGCAAGGCCCAGCACCTGCGCTCCGCCGACGAGCGCGCGGCGGCCATCCGCCATGCGGTGGCGCTGGTGCGGGCCGCTCAGGCCTCGATCACCGGGGCCGGCATCGCGTGCCCGCTGGTCACCGGCGCCGGCACCGGCAGCTTCGCGTTCGAGGCCGCCAGCGGCGTGTACGGCGAACTGCAGGCCGGCAGCTACCTGTTCATGGACCGCGACTACGCCGACAACCAGCCGGCGCCGGGCGCGCCGGTGTTCGAGCATGCGCTGTTCGTCAAGAGCCAGGTGGTGAGCCGCGGCGCGTCGCATGCGGTGGTCGACGCCGGCCACAAGTCGCATGCGATCGACAGCGGGCTGCCGTGCCCCTGGCAGCGCGACCTGGTGTTCGCCAACGGCGGCGACGAGCACGGCATCCTGCACCCGGGGCGCGATGCGTTGCCGGAATTGGGCGACACGGTCTGGCTGGTGCCGGGGCACTGCGATCCGACGGTCAACCTGCACGACCGGTATGTCGCGGTGCGCGGCGGGCTGGCCGGCGGCGTCGTCGAAGGCGTGTGGCCGGTCGACGCGCGCGGCTGCCTGGTCTGAACCCGACCCGAGGGCGGTGAAAGTCCCGTGGTCGCGGCGCGCCGGGCGCGTCACCATCGCCGGATGACCGATTCCCAGATCATCGTCCTCGCGACGCCGCTGTTCCTGCTGCTGATCGGCATCGAGTTCGCGGTCGGCATCGTTCGCCGCCGCAACACCTACGTGACGGCCGATGCGCTGAACAGCATCGGCCTGGGCATCATGAGCCAGGTGCTGAACGTGTTCAGCAAGCTGCTGATGGTCGGCCTCTACGCGCTCGTGTTCGAGACGCTCGCGCTGCACCCGCTGCCGCAGGACGCGGCGTGGGTCTGGGTCGCCGGCCTGCTGGTCTACGACTTCTGCTACTACTGGCACCACCGGCTCGGGCACACCGTCGCGGTGCTGTGGGCTGCGCATGCGGTGCACCACCAGAGCGAGGAGTACAACCTGTCGACCGCGCTGCGCCAGACCAGCACCGGCTGGCTGTTCGGCTGGATCTTCTACCTGCCGATGGCGGTGGCGGGCTTCCCGCCGCTGGTGTTCGGCGTCGTCGCGCTGGTCGACCTGCTCTACCAGTACTGGGTGCACACGCGGCAGATCGGCCGGCTCGGCTGGTTCGACCGCTGGTTCTGCGCGCCCAGCAACCACCGGGTGCACCACGCCGTCAACGACAAGTACCTGGACAAGAACTACGGCGGCATCCTGATCGTCTGGGACCGCCTGTTCGGCAGCTTCATCGAGGAAGACGATGCCGAGCCCTGCGTCTACGGCACGCGCACGCCGCTCGCGAGCTGGAACCCGCTGTGGGCCAACCTGCACGTCTACTGGGACCTCTTCCAGGACGCCTGGCATGCGCGGCGCTGGCGCGACAAGCTGCGGGTGTGGATCGAGCCGCCGGGCTGGCGGCCGGCCGACGTGGCCGAGCGCTTCCCGAAGCCGGCGTTCGATCTCGCGGCGCGCCGCAAGTACGACCCGCACCGCTCGCGCGCGGCGGCGCTCGTGGCCGGCGGGCTGTTCCTGGTGCTGCTCGGCGCGACCAGCGTCTTCCTGTGGAACGCGCACCGGATGCCGGGCCTGACGCAGGCGGCCGCGGCGGCCGGCATCCTCGCCGGCCTGTGGCTGGTCGGCTGGGTGTCTGAGCATGGGGTGGGCCGGTCCGTCGCCGCGCCGATCGGCCACCCGCAGCCTTAGGTCAACAGGATCTAACCCAGCTGCTTCAGCGCCGCGATCGTCTCGCCGAGCACGCGGTGCAGCTTCTTGTCGCGCCGCACGACGATCGCCAGCGTGCGGTGCAGCCGCGGTGACAGCGAGCGCACCTGCAGCGCGCCGCTGCGCCGCTCCCGCTCGGCCGGCATCGCGGTCAGGATCGCGCAGCCCAGCCCGGCCGCCACCATCGCCTTGATCGCCTCGTCATTGCCCAGCGACATCACCGGCTGCAGCGTGATGCCGCTGCGCGCGAACCAGTCGTCGACGAGGCGCCGCGTGTTGCCGCCGGGCTCGTAGGCCATCACCGGCAACCGCGCCAGCACGGCGGCGGTGATGCGTGCCGGCAGCACCATGTCGCGCGGCGCGACCAGCACGAACTCGTCGTCGCACACCGGCGTGACCTCGAGCGAGCGGCCGCCGGCCGGCAGCGTCACGAGGCCGAGGTCGATGTTGTTCTCCTCGACCGCCTTGACGATGTCGGCGGTGTTGCCGGTCGTGACGGTGATCTCCACACGCGGGTAGCGCTGCCGCAGGTCGCGCAGCAGCGGCGGCAGCAGGTAGGTGCAGGCGGTCGCCCCGGTGCCCAGGCGCAGCCGGCCGAGTGCGCCGCTCGCGTGCGGCGCCACCGCGTTGATCGCCGACGCGACCGCGGCATCGATGTGGCCGGCATGGATCAGCAACTCGGCGCCGGCAGCGGTCGGCTTCGCACGCCGGCCGACGCGTTCGATCAGCGTCGCGCCCAGGCGCTTCTCCAGCTGACGGATCTGCAGGCTGACCGCCGGCTGCGACAGCGACAGCCGCTCGGCGGCCGCCGAGAAACTGCCGCTGTCGATGACCGCGGCAAAGGCCTTCAGGTGCTCGAGGTTCAGGCTGTTCATGGCAAAGAAAAACTCATGGATTGCATGATTCTGATCCACTTCATTGATGTGAACGCGGCAGGCAGCATGGGCGCCATGAACACATCCCTCCCCTTGCAGGTCCGCGATGCCGCCGACGCCGATGTCCCGGCCATCCAGCGCCTCTATGCCCACCACGTGCTGCACGGTTCGGCCTCGTTCGAGACCACGGCGCCCGGCGTCGACGAGATGAAGGCGCGCCGCGCCCAGGTGCTGGCCGCGCAGCTGCCCTACCTGGTCGCCGAGGTCGACGGCGCGGTGGTCGGCTTCTGCTATGCGACGCCCTACCGGCC
>NZ_JBFUFP010000123.1:0-9163 GCF_056403375.1 Rhizobacter sp. P2_H2 | reverse complement strand
GAGGATCGGTGAGGCGCGTCGACCGCTCGTGGCGGCGTCGGCAGCGGTCAGTGTAGGGATTCGCTTCGCGCAAGTCCTTTCTATGTTTGCCCTCTCAGAGGGGCTGCGCGCAATAATCTTGCTGACATCTTCATGTGATGACGAGAATGACGCTCAAAAAGCCCGTATCAGGGAAAACCAGCAGGCCGCCCGCCTCGACATCTGCGGCGCCCAGCCCCGAGGCGCATGGCGCGACGCTCGACCGCTACGACGTGCTGATCCTGCGCGAGCTGCAGCAGGACGCGCGGCTGTCCAACGCCGAGCTCGCGACGCGCATCGGCCTGTCGGCCGCGCCGACCTGGCGGCGCGTCAAGTGGCTGGAGGAGCAGGGCTACATCACCGGCTACCGCGCCGAACTCGACCGGCGCAAGGTCGGCCTGGGCGTGCTGGCTTTCGTGCGCGTGGATGCGAACCGCAACACCGGCACCGAGACGCGCGCGCTCGAAGACGCGATCCGCCAGCTGCCCGAGGTGATCGCGTGTCACTACATCTCGGGCGCCGGCACCTTCGAGCTGCAGGTGATGGCGACCGACCTCGATGCGTTCTCGCGCTTCTCGATCGAGACGCTGCTGAACCTGCCGAACGTGAAGGACATCCACACCAGCTTCTCGCTCGGCGAGGTGAAGGCGGGCGGGGCGCTGCCGCTGACGCACCTGAAGGCGGGCGGCGCATGAAGAACCTGACGCTGCGCCAGCTGCGCGCCTTCGAGGCCGCCGCGACCACGCTGAGCCACTCGCGCGCCGCCGAGCAGCTGCATCTCACGCAGCCGGCGGTGTCGATGCAGATCCGGCTGCTCGAAGACGAACTCGGGCTGCCGCTGTTCCGCAAGCAGGGCCGCGGGCTGCAGCTCACCGAGGCCGGCGACGAACTGCTGCGCCATGCGCGCGGCATCCTCGGCGCGATCCGCCAGGCCGAGGAGGCGCTGACCTCGATGAGTTCGGGCGAGGGCAGCACGCGCGGCCAGCTGCACCTGGGCGTGGTGCCGACGGCGAACTACTTCGCGCCGCTGCTGATGATGGCGTTCCGCGAGCGCTTTCCCGAGGTCAAGCTGAAGCTGTCGGTGGACCGGCGCGAGACCATCCTCGCGCTGCTGAACGAGCACCAGATTGACGTCGCGATCGCCGGCTACCCGCCGTCGGAGGCCGATGTCGAGGCCGAGGCCTTCGCGCGCCACCCGCACTGCATCGTCGCCGCGCCGGCGCACCCGCTGGCCGGCAAGCGGCGCATCGCGTGGAGCGAGCTGAAGGGCGAGCCGTTCATCTTCCGCGAGCCGGGCTCGGCGACGCGGCAGTTCCTCGAGCACCTGCTGCAGTCGCAATCGCTGCAGGTCAACGTGACGATGGAGCTGTCGGGCAACGAGACCATCAAGCAGGCGGTGATGGCGGGCATGGGCATCAGCTTCATGTCGGCCCATGCGTTCCAGATCGAGCTGGCGGCCGGGCGCATGGCGGTGCTCGACCTCGTGGGGATGCCCAAGCTGCTGGATTGGTGCCTGCTGCACCGGCGCGATGGAGCGCTGGCGGGCGTGAATGCGGCGTTCCGCGAGTTCGTGCTGGAGCAGGGGGCGCGGCTGGCGCATTGCGAGCTTAAGGGCGGGTGATTGCCCGTGGTCGGCGCGGTGTTGCGAATGGCGCGCGCTGCATCGCGCCCCCACGTTTTCCCCGACTTCGTGGCCCGGATKCCAATCCGGGWCCCGGGTTGTCACCCGGGCTACGGGGAGGCATCAGCTTCTCTTCGCCATTCAATAAGAAACCATTGCTTGTCCTTATGCATGCCACCCCCTAGATTCCGTCTCGAACCGAGAGCTTCGAGACCGACATGACCGAACCGACCCTGCCCTTCCCGACCTGGGATGCCGCCCACGCCGAGCGCCTGGACGAGCCCGGCCGCCTGCTGTACCGATCGAACCTGCTGGGCTCCGACCTGCGCATCACGAACTACGGCGGCGGCAACACCTCCGCCAAGCTGCTGCAGCGCGATCCGCTCTCGCAGCAGGACGTGCAGGTGCTGTGGGTCAAGGGCTCCGGCGGCGACCTCGGCTCGATGAAGCTCGACGGCTTCTCGACGCTCTACCTCGACAAACTGCAGGCGCTGCAGACGCTGTACCGCGGCCCCGCGCATGAAGACGAGATGGTCGGCTACCTGCCGCACTGCACCTTCAACCTGAACGCGCGCGCCGCCAGCATCGACACCCCGCTGCACGCCTACCTGCCGTTCCGGCACGTCGACCACATGCATCCCGACGCGGTGATCGCGATCGCCGCGATGGAGAACAGCCGCGCGCTGACGCAGACGATCTTCGGCGGCACGGTCGGCTGGCTGCCGTGGCGGCGGCCCGGCTTCGAGCTCGGCATGCAGCTGCAGCGCTACGTGGCCGAGCACCCCGGCCTGCGGGGACTGGTGCTGGCCGGCCACGGCTTGTTCACCTGGGGCGATGATGCGCGCAGCTGCTACGAGAACACCGTCGGCGTGATCCAGGAAGCGCAGGCCTGGCTGCAGGCCGAGCGGCGCGAGCGCAAGCTCGTCAGCTTCGGCGGCGCGGCGCGCGAGCCGCTGGCGGGCGACGCACAGCAGGCGCTGCTGGCCCGGCTGCTGCCGGTGCTGCGCGGCGCCGTCTCGCGCAGCGGCCACAAGCTCGCGCACGTCGACCGCTCGGCCACGGTGCAGGAATTCGTCAACAGCCGCGACCTCGAGCGCCTGGCCGCGCTCGGCACCTCGTGCCCCGACCATTTCCTGCGCACCAAGATCCGCCCGCTGATCCTGCCGGCCTCGCTGTACGCGCTCGACGGCCCGGCGCTTGCCGCCGCGATCGAGGAGCGGCTGGCCGCCTACCGCGCCGACTACACGGCCTACTACGAGCGCTGCAAGCGCGCCGACAGCCCGGCGCTGCGCGACCCGAACCCGGTGATCGTGCTGCTGCCCGGCGTCGGCATGGTCTCGCTCGCGAAGGACAAGGCCACCGCGCGGATCGCCGGCGAGTTCTACGTCAACGCGATCAACGTGATGCGCGAGGCCGATGCGCTGGACCGCTATGTCGGCCTGCCCGAGCAGGAGGCCTTCGACATCGAGTACTGGCTGCTCGAGGAGGCCAAGCTGCAGCGCATGCCGAAGCCGAAGCCGCTGGTCGGCAAGGTCGCGCTGGTGACCGGCGGTGCCGGCGGCATCGGCCGCGCGATCGTCGAGCGGCTGCTGGCCGACGGCGCCTGCGCGGTGCTGCTCGACATCGACACGCCGGCGCTGGAGCAGGTCGGCGCGGAGCTGTCGAAACGCTTCGGCCGCGACGTGGTGCGCACGCTGCATTGCGACGTGACCGAAGAGGCCGCCGTGCTGCGCGCCTATGCCGGCGCGACGATCGAGTACGGCGGCCTGGACATCCTGGTGTCGAACGCCGGCATCGCGTCGGCCGCACCGATCGAGGACACCTCGCTCGCGCTGTGGATGCGCAACCAGGCCATCCTGTCGACCGGCTACTTCCTGGTCGGCCGCGAGGCCTTCCGCGTGATGAAGGCGCAGGGCAGCGGCGGCAGCATCGTCTTCATCGCCAGCAAGAACGGCATGGTCCCGAGCAACCAGGCAGCCGCCTATTGCGCGGCCAAGGCGAGCGAGATCCAGCTCGCACGCTGCTTCGCGCTCGAAGGGGCGCCGCTGGGCATCCGCGCCAACGTCGTGAACCCCGATGCGGTGATCCGCGGCAGCAAGATCTGGACGGGCACCTGGAGCCAGGAGCGGGCCGCCGCCAACAAGATCACCGAAGATGAACTCGAAGCCTTCTACCGCGACCGCTCGATGCTCAAGCGCAGCGTGCTGCCCGAGGACATCGCCGAGGCCACCTGCTTCTTCGCGTCGGAGTTGTCGGCCAAGTCGACCGGCAACATCCTCAATGTGGATGCGGGCAACCTCGCTGCCTTCCCACGCTGAACCAGGAGAACGCCATGCCGACACCGTTGATCGCCGCCAGTCTGGTCGAATCGCAGAACGCGCCGCTCGCCGCGCGCGTGCGTGACGACTACGACGCACTGGGCACCCAGCTCGCGCGCCGCGACATCGACATCGACGCGGTGCGCCGCCAGGTGGCCGCCTTCGCGGTCGCGCTGCCGTCGTGGGGCGTCGGCACCGGCGGCACGCGCTTCGCGCGCTTCCCCGGCGCCGGCGAGCCGCGCGACGTGTTCGACAAGATCGAGGACTGCAGCGTGATCCAGCAGCTCGCGCGCTGCACGCCGACCGTCTCGCCGCACTTCCCGTGGGACAAGTGCAGCGACTACAGCGAGCTGCGCGAGCATGCCGCGATGCGCGGCCTCGCGTTCGACGCGGTGAACTCGAACACCTTCTCCGACCAGAAGGGCCAGCCGCTCAGCTACAAGTTCGGCAGCCTCACGCACACCGACGCGGCGGTGCGGGCGCAGGCGGTCGCGCACAACCTCGAGGTGATCGAGATCGGCCGCGAACTCGGCAGCCGCGCGATCACGGTGTGGATCGGCGACGGCGCCAACTTTCCCGGCCAGCAGCATTTCCGGCGCAGCTTCGAGCGCTACCTCGACAGCACGCGGCGCATCTATGCGGCGCTGCCGGCCGACTGGCACATGTTCCTCGAGCACAAGATGTTCGAGCCGGCGTTCTACGCGACGGTGATCCAGGACTGGGGCTCCAGCCTGCTGGCTGCGCAGGCGCTGGGCGACAAGGCGCGCTGCCTGGTCGACCTGGGCCACCACGCGCCGAACGTCAACATCGAGATGATCGTCGCGCGGCTGGTGCATGCCCGCAAGCTGGCCGGCTTCCATTTCAACGACAGCAAGTACGGCGACGACGACCTCGACAGCGGCAGCATCAACCCGTTCCAGCTGTTCCTGGTGTTCAACGAGCTGGTGGATGCCGCGCAGTCCGGCGCGCCCGATTTCGCGCCGGCCTACATGCTGGACCAGTCGCACAACGTCACCGACCCGATCGAGAGCCTGATGACCAGCGCCGCCAGCGTGCAGCGCTGCTGCGCGCAGGCGCTGCTGGTCGACCGCAAGGCGCTGTCGGCGTACCAGGATGCCAACGACGTGCTGATGGCCTCGCAAGCGCTGAAGCAGGCCTTCCAGACCGACGTGACGACTATCCTGCAGCGCGTGCGGCTGGAGGCCGGCGGCGCGATCGAGCCGGTGGCGGCCTACCGCGCGAGCGGCTACCGCGCCCGGGTCGCCGAGGCGCGGCCCGCATCGGGCCCGAGCAGCGGCATCGTCTGAATCTTCCTTTCACGTTCCCCGTCAGTCCATAAAACCATCAGGAGACAAACCCGTGAAGAAACCTCTGCAAGTTCTGCTGGCCGCGCTGGTGTGCGCGGCTTTCGCCCCTGGCGCGATGGCGGCCGACAAGATCGCGCTGGTCGTCAAGAGCCTGGGCAACGGCTTCTTCGATGCCGCCAACCAGGGCGCGCAGGAAGCGGCCAAGGAGTTGAAGGACGTCGAGATCATCTACACCGGCCCGGCCAAGGCGACCGCCGAGGGACAGATCGAGATCATCAACTCGCTGATCGCGCAGAACGTGAAGGCGATCGTGATCTCGGCCAATGACCCCGACGCGCTGGTGCCGGCGCTGAAGAAGGCGATGGCGCGCGGTATCAAGGTGGTGTCGTTCGACTCCGGCGTGCGCAAGGACGGCCGGCTGATGCACCTGAACCCGTCGTCGAACGCGCTGATCGGCGAGAAGCTGGTGAAGATGACGCAGGACGCGATCGGCGCCACCGGCGAGATCGCGGTGCTGTCGGCGACCGCGCAGGCGACCAACCAGAACATCTGGATCGACGAGATGAAGAAGGTGCTCGCGAAGCCGCCGTACACCGGGCTGAAGCTGGTCAGCGTCGTCTACGGCGACGACCAGACCGACAAGAGCTACCGCGAGGCGCAGGGCCTGTTCAAGAGCTACCCGAACCTGAAGGCGATCGTCGCGCCGACCACCGTCGGCGTCGCGGCCGCGGCGAAGGCCGTGCAGGACGAGAAGAAGGTCGGCACGCTGTTCGTCACCGGCCTCGGGCTGCCGTCGGAGATGGCCGGCCACGTGAAGAGCGGCGCGGTGAAGTCGTTCGCGATCTGGAACCCGATCGACCTCGGTTACTCGGCGGTGTATGCGGCGCACCAGTTCGTGCACGGCAAGGCCAAGGGCGCGGCGGGCGAGAAGGTGTCGCTGGGCCGCGTCGGCACGGTGGCACTCGACGCGAACAACGAAGCGGCGATGGCCGAACCGTTCACCTACGACGCCGGCAACGTCGAGAAATTCGCCAAGTTCTTCTGAAGCCGCTGATGACCTCCCCGCTGCTGCAGCTGCGCGGCATCCACAAGCGCTACGGGGCGACGCACGCGCTGCGCGGCGTCGATCTCGAGCTGCAGCGCGGCGAGGTGCTGGCGCTGGTCGGCGAGAACGGTGCCGGCAAGTCGACGCTCGTGAAGATCCTGACCGGCGTGGTGCAGCCGGACGAGGGCACGATCGAGCTCGACGGGCGGGCGCTGCGTTTTGCGCATGCGCAGGCGTCGCAGGCCGCCGGCATCGTCGCCGTGCACCAGGAAACGGTGATGTTCGACGAGCTGTCGGTGGCCGAGAACGTCTTCATCGGCCGGCACCTGCAGCGCGGGCCGTTGATCGACTGGCCCGCGATGCATGCGCAGGCGGCGCAGGTGCTCGCGAAGATCGGCGCGCGCTTCGCGCCCGGCACGCTGGTGAAGGACCTGAGCCTGGCCGAGCGGCACCTGGTGGAGATCGCGCGCGCCTTGTCGCAGCAGGCCTCGGTCGTCATCCTCGACGAGCCGACGGCCGCGCTGTCGCAGCAGGAGATCCGCGATTTCTACGGCCTGGTGCGCACGCTGCGCGAGCAGGGTGTCGGCGTGATCTTCATCACCCACAAGTTCGACGAGATCTTTGCGGTGGCCGACCGCTGGCTGGTGCTGCGCGACGGCGCGTCGGTCGGGTGCGGTGCGATCGCGCAGGCCGAGGAGCGCGAGCTGGTGAAGCTGATGGCCGGCCGCGCGATCGAGCAGATCTACCCGGCCCCGGCCGCGCCGCCGGGCGAGGTGGTGCTGCGGGTGCGCGGGCTCTCGCACCCGAGCGAGTTCGACGGGTTGTCGTTCGAGCTGCGGCGCGGCGAGATCCTCGGCTTCTACGGGCTGGTGGGTTCGGGCCGCAGCGAGGCGATGCTCGCGCTGATGGGGCTGAACCCCGACGCGCGCGGCGAGTTCGAGATCGACGGCAAACGGTTCAAGCCGGGCCGCGCCGGCGACGCGATCGCGGCCGGCATCGCCTACGTGCCGGAGGAGCGGCAGCGCCAGGGCGGCATCCTGAGCTTCTCGGTGCAGCACAACATCAGCCTCGCGGGGCTCTCGCGCTTCGCGCGCGGGCCGTGGCTGTCGGCGTTGCGCGAATCGGCGCTGTGCCAGCGGATGATCGAGCGGCTGCAGATCAAGACCGGTTCGCCGCACACGCCGATGGCGGGGCTGTCGGGCGGCAACCAGCAGAAGGTGGTGATCGCGAAGTGGCTGGGGCTCGACCCGCGCATCGTGATCCTCGACGAGCCGACCAAGGGCATCGATGTCGGCGCGAAGCAGGCGGTGTACCAGCTGATCGGCGAGATGGTGGCGCAGGGGCTGGCGGTGATCCTGGTGTCGTCGGAGCTGCCGGAGGTGATGAACCTGGCGCACCGGGTGATCGTGATGCGGCGCGGGCGGCAGGTGGCGGAGTTCGCGCGCGAGGGTGCGGAAGCAGAGGCCGTCGTCGCGGCCGCATCGGGCCTGGTTGCACCGCCGCGGCCGCAGGCGCCCCTCGAGCTGCGGGAGCTGGCGGCATGATGAGCCTGAAAGGCCTGGGTGGGCGCCACCGCGAGCTGGCGCTGCTGGCGATCATCGTCGCGATCGCGCTGGCGGTCGGTGTGCGCGCGCCGGTGTTCCTGACCTGGCACAACGCGCTCGACATCGCGAACGATTCGGCGATCCTGGCGATCCTCGTGATGGGGCAGATGCTGGTGCTGCTGACGCGCGGTGTCGACCTGTCGGCCGCATCGAACCTGGCACTGACCGGCATGCTGTGCGCGCTGGCGGGGCGCGCGATGCCGGAGCTGGGCGTCATGCCGCTGGTGCTGCTGGCGATCGCGACCGGCACCGTGCTCGGCCTCGTCAACGGCTGGCTGATCACGTTCTTCGAGTTGCCGCCGATCGTCGTGACGCTGGGCACCTTGTCGGCGTACCGGGGTGCGATCTTCGTCGCGAGCCAGGGGGCGTGGATCTCGGACCACCAGATCCATCCGGTGATCAAGGGCCTGCCGCGCGAGCAGTGGGCGGGCCTGCCGGCGCTGGTGTGGATCGCTGCGGCGGTGGTCGTCGCGATGGCGGTGTTCCTGCGCTGGCGGCGCGAGGGGCGCGAGTTGTATGCGCTGGGTGGCAACCCGACCGCGGCGGCGTATGTCGGCATCCCGCTGCGGCGGCGCCTGCTGCTGGTGTATGCGGTGTCGGGCGCGCTGGCCGGGCTGGCGGGGCTGCTGTGGGTCGGCCGCTATGCGATCGCGTTCACCGAGCTGGCGTCCGGGTATGAGCTGACCGTGATCGCCGCCTGCGTGATCGGTGGCGTCAGCATCGGCGGCGGGGTGGGCAGCGTGGCCGGTGCGCTGCTCGGCGTGCTGTTCATCGGTGTCGTGAATGGGGCGCTGCCGGTGATCCAGGTGTCGCCGTTCTGGCAGCAGGCGATCGCCGGCCTCGTGATCCTGGTGTCGGTCGCGGTGAATGCCGGTGCGCAGCGGCGCAGCGGTCGGCAGATTCTCGAGAGACGAGAGGTACCTGCATGACGCGCGCATTCGGAACCTGGGAGCGCATGCTGCTCGCGCTGCTGGTGTTGCTGCTGGCCGGCTTCGGCTTCGGCATCGACGGCTTCATGTCGCCGTACGCACTGGCCGACAGCAGCTTCAACTTCAGCGAGAAGGGCTTGCTCGCACTGGCGATGGCGTTGCTGATCGTGGCCGGCGAGATCGATCTGTCGATCGCCGCGACGCTGTCGCTGTGTTCGCTGGCGATGGGCTTCGCGATGAAGGCCGGTGCCGGCCTGCCGCTGATGCTGCTGGCCGCCTTCGGCACCGGTGCCGCGGCGGGCGCATTGAACGGCTGGCTCG
>NZ_JBFUFP010000122.1:0-9170 GCF_056403375.1 Rhizobacter sp. P2_H2 | reverse complement strand
GTCGCGCCCGCCGCCGATCACCACCGCCTGGCCGCGCAGCTCGGGGTAGCGCAGCAGTTCGACGGACGCGTAGAAGGCGTCCATGTCGAGGTGGGCGATCAGGCGTCGGGTCATGGTGGCGGCTGTACGAAACCACAGTATCGCGCGGCGCGCTATTCTCCGCCACTTCGCTGCGCACCACGTCGCCCCTCCCGATGCTGGATTTCCAAGCCCCGCCCATCGATGCGGCCCGCATGCGCCGCGCCGGCCGCGACCTGCTGTCGCTCGCGCTGATGGATGCGCGCAACCATTCGCTGCGCTGGTTGCAGGCCTTCGAGGACGCGCGCGTGGCGGTGCCGGAATCGCTGCGGCCCGAGGTGGATCCGCCGCTGTGGACGCTCGGCCACCTGGGCTGGTACCAGGAGTACTGGATCGGCCGCAACGTGCAGCGCCACCGCGGCGAGCACTGCGACCCGCGGGCGCCGCGGCTCGCGTCGATCGAGCCGGGGGCCGATGGCTGGTTCGACGCTTCGCTGGCGCCGGTGGCCACGCGCCGCGCGCTGGCGCTGCCCGACGCGCAGGCGGTGCGGGCCTACCTGGCCGAGACGCTGGAGACCACGCTCGAGCTGCTGGAGCACGCGCACGAGGGCGATGCGGCGCTGTATTTCTTCCGCCTCGCGCTGTTCCATGAAGACGCGCACGCCGAGGGGCTGGCGGTGCTGTCGCAGCAGCTCGGCTTCGATGCCGGCCTGTGGCCCGCCCTGTCGACGCTGCCGGCGCGGCCGGCGCTGCTGTTCCCGGCGGCGCGTGCGCGCATCGGCAGCGAGTCGGGCGAGGGCTTCGCGTACGACAACGAGCAGCCGGCGCACGAGGTGGCGCTGCCCGAGTTCGAGATCGATGCGCAGGCGGTGAGCTGGGCGCAGTACGGCGAGTTCGTCGAGGATGGCGGCTACGACGAAGCGCGCTGGTGGACGCCCGAGGGCTGGGCCTGGGTGCAGGCGGCCGGGCGGCGCAGCCCGCTGTATGTCGACCAGCTGCGCCAGGGCGTGCTGCAGCAGCGCTTCGGCCGGCTGGCGCGCGTGCCGCTCGGGCAGGCCGCGCTGCACCTGAGCTGGTACGAGGCCGATGCCTGGTGCCGCTGGGCCGGCCGGCGGCTGCCGACCGAGGTGGAGTGGGAGCATGCGGCGCGCACCGGCGAATCGCGCGGCTTCCGCTGGGGCCAGGTGTGGGAATGGACGGCCGGGCGCTTCCGGCCCTACGACCATTTCGAGCCGGGGCCGGACCTCGGGCACACGATGCCCGCCTTCGACGATCGGCACCGCGTGCTGCGCGGCGCGTCGTTCGCGACGCGCGAGCGGCTGCGGCATCCGTGCTATCGCAATTTCGAGTTGCCCGACTGCGACACGGAGTTCACGGGGTTTCGAAGTTGCGCGCCTTGGGAGGGAGCGAGTACGAGGCCATGAGCGCGTTGATCAGCAATGGCTCGGCCGCAAGGTGCCGGGCGAACGCCGTTCGGAGGTTGATGCTCGACACCGGGCCGGTGTGTCGTTGCGTCCTGGCCACGTTGCTGCGTGGCGCCAGCATGGCGGCGAGGTGCTGGCCGACCTGGTTCCTGGCGATCATGCCGGGGTCCTTCTTGAGGACCTGGCCCCAGCTCCCGGTGAACGCCTGGCAGGCGGCGATCAGGGCGGTGTCACCGAAGCGCGCATCCATTGCGCGGTTGCGCTGCAAGGTCGTCCAGATGGCGGGCGGGATCTGCCAGGGGGTTTCGAGCAGAGGGGGCTTCATCGAGGTGATCGAATGGGACAGCGCGAGGCCCTGGGCGAGCGTGTCGAGGTACTCGGGCGCGAAGAACGCGAGAGGGAGCTCCACGGTGCGCAGGGCCTTGTGCCTGGACAGCAATCGGCTCAGGGTAGCGACCTCGGGCCACTGAACCTGGGAGAGGCACCCGTTGTTGAGTTGGAGATGTTCCAGTCGGGGCAAGGCTCCCCGATCCAACGCCAGCGTCATCTGCAGCCGCGCGTCGTCGCGGTCAGCCTGCAATACCAGTCGGGTCAGTGTGCAGTTGCCCGCCAGTCCGGCCACCAGTGCGTGGACCTGCTGCGGACGCAGGTCCGGGAACTCGAGCTGCAGGCAGTCCAGCGACGGATGGTTCGCGAGGCTGGCGCCGAGAGCTGCCAGCCCTGAGCAGGCACCAGCTTCGAGTTGATCCTCCTCGGCGTCGTTCTCATACTCCAGCACCAGTGTCTTCAGGCCGGTGTTGCCTGCGATGCCTCGGGCCAGTTGCTCCAGCGGCGCGCCTGGATGGAATCCGTCGCAATTCTGAATGTGCAGCGTCTCCAATGTCGTGTTCGCTGCCAGCGCATCTGCAAACGGGGTGATCTCGCTGAAATCCAATTCATCGCCCAGCGTGAGCGTGCGTACCGAGGCGCATTGCTCCAGGACCTCGGTCACAGTGGCGAGCGAAGCGCGGTTCGGCATCAGCGCATCCAGCTCGAGTTCATTGACGTACCTGACGAGTTTTCCGTCGGAACCGGCTCCGGCAACGCGAGAGAGATCACCCTGCATCACTTGTTCGACATAGATGCGCGAGTTCTGTTTCGACCGGATGCTCTCGGCGGAATCTTCTTCGGAGTGGACATCCTGCTTGGGTTTCAGCAAAGGCCGTGTCTCGAGGCTGCCGTGGGTGCGTTTCATGAAAGGGGTTCCTGGTGTTGGACTGTATGCCTCAGTCGCACCCGTGCCTGAAAGGTTCCACACTACAAACCCTCGAAGAACCCCAGCGACGGCGCGAAGAAATACTCCCCGCCCTTCAGCGTCACGAACCCCGACATCCGCTGCGACAGCGTCGGCGCCTGCGCATCGCCCCAGCCGGCATGGTGGCGGTGCTTCACCGCGCCGCCCTGGCCGGCCAGCGGGTCGATGCCGGTGTGGCCGAGCACGAAGCCCTCGTCGTTCGCCCAGTTCGCCTGCGAGAACTCGAACTGCTCGACGATGCTCGCCTGGCAGGCCATGAACAGCAGCCCGACGCCGTGCGAGGGCGCGTCGCTGAAGCGCCCCTGCGCATCCTGCCGCCGCTCGCCGTACGGCATGCTGCGCCGCGCCATCAGCCGCGCACGCTCGGCCGCCGGCGCGATGCCGAATTCGCGCACCGTGTCGCCGCGCGGATTCGTCTTGCGGATGTGCGCATGGAACGGGCATCGGAGCCCCTGCGGGTCGGCGGCGTAGTCGAAATCGTTGGCCACCGGCTCCTCCAGCCCGGCATGCCCCTGCATCGCGAGCGGCGTGCCATCCGCGAAACGGCCTACCAGCATCGCGCCGGCCAGCGCCACGTCGGCGGCAGCGCCGAGCTTGCGCAGCCCGCGCGCCAACGCCGCCTCGGCCTGCTGGAAGGCCTGCACGTTCTGCTCGAGCTTGCGGTAGACGACGTACGAGCCGTGCGCCGCCGGATCATCGACCGCCGCGTCGCGCACCAGCACCTGCGACAGCGCGAAGCGCGGCGACCACCGCTGGCTGCCCCCGCCACGCAGTGCGTCGCGGGCAATGTCCTCCTCGATCATCAACGGCTGGCTGCGCCCCGAGACGAAGCCGAAATGCTCGATCCCTTCGCCGCGGCCGTTGCGCCAGCTGCGGGCCTGCTCGATGCCCAGCAGCTCGACACCCTCGTGTGGCGCCGCCGTCCAATCGGCGAGCGCCGCCTCCACCTGCGGCGCCTCCCCCGCCAACTGCACCAGCGCGTGCACCTCGTCGCGCCAGGCCGGCTCCCAGCCGGCGTGGTCGGGGTCGCGCAGCATCGGCTGCCGGTCCTTCAGGCCTTCGACGAAAGCCGGGTCCGACGGCCAGCGCTCGCGCGGCACCTGCAGCGCGCGGTAGCCGCGGGCCGACAGCAGGCACGACACGAACAGCGGCGTCTGCAGCACCGTGCCGGCCTCGCGCGCCGCGCGCACGCGCTGCGCATCGGCGAGCTGCGTGTCGGCGCGGCCGAGCCGCGGCCGCAGCGCGCGCAGGAAGTCGCGCCCGGCCTGCGCGTGCCCGAACCTCAGCAGCAGGTGCGCCGCGCGCGGCCGGCCATGGCCCTTCAACAGGTTGCCCTGCAACTGCGCCAGCAGCGCGCGTTCGTCGGCGGTGATCGTGGCCAGCGCGAGGGTCTTGCTCAGGTCGACGACCGGGGGGGCCATGGTGGGTCCTGGTGAGGCAGCCACGACAGCGTGCCTTCACGCCGCGTTCACGGCATCCCCAAGTTCGCGGAAAGCGAACCCCCCAGTTTGTCGATGTCAGGGCGTGTCAGCTGAGCGGCGCGAGCGCGGTGTAGTCGACCGCCTGCTCGCCGCGGCAGAAGCCGTACAGCTGCAGCCCCGACTGCCGCGCGATGTCGATCGCGAGCGAGGTCGGCGCCGAGATCGCGGCCAGCGTGCCGACCTGCAGCCGCACCGACTTGCGCACCAGCTCGTAGCTCGCGCGGCTGGACATCACGACGAAGCCCGGCTCGCCGAGCCGGCCCGCCAGCGCACGCCGGCCGAGCAGCTTGTCGAGCGCGTTGTGGCGGCCGACGTCCTCGGCCACGTCGAGCAATTCCCCCGCCGGCGTGGCCCAGCCGGCGGCATGGCAGGCGCCGGTCCTGGCGTTCAACGCCTGCCGGGCCGGCAGCGCAGCGAATGCGCGCAGCACCACGTCGGCCGGGATCGGCGGCTGGCCGGTGACGCGCTCGGTCGGCTGCAGGTCGAGCTGCGCCAGGCTGTCGATGCCGCACAGCCCGCAGCCGGTGCGGCCTTCGAGCGAGCGCTTGCGRTCCTTCAGCGCCGCGAACGCGCGCGACGACACCGTCATGTGCACCTCGCAGCCGCGCGCATGCGCCATCACCTCGATGTCGCGGCATTCGTCGCGGCCGGTGATCAGCCCTTCGGAGAGCGCGAAGCCGAGCCCGAGGGCTTCCAGGTCGGTCGGCGTGGCCATCATCACCGCGTGCGACAGCCCGTTGAAGACCAGCGCGACCGGCGACTCCACCGCCACGGTGTCGCTGCGCTCGCTCGCGACCGCGCCGACATGGCGGCGCACCGACACCGCCTCGGTGGGCGGCAGGCTGTCGGGCAGGTCGCAAGTGCCGGGTGTGGCGGTCGTGTCGGGGTGGGGCAGGCTCATGTCGGTCGGCGTGCGGTGTCGGTCGCGAAGGCCCGCCATTGTCCGGCCTCGTCGACCTGCAGGCGCACCCAGCCGGGGCCGACCGCGTCGCCGATGCGGGCATCGCTCATCTGCGTGTAGAGCCGGATCAGCACGCTGACGCGCACCCCCAGCCGTTTGGCCAGCCGCGTCAGCGCGACGCCGCGGCCGTCTTCGTCGAGCTCGAGCAGTTCCTGCAGCGCACGCTCCTCGAGCGGCGCGGGTGCGTTTTCAGGCCCCTCAGGCGACTGCGGTGTCGGCGACATCACGCGCCTTCGCCACCGGCGAATCCAGCGGGCGCAGCGTCAGCACCACCGGGATCGACTTCGAGGTCGGCGTGCGGGCGCCGATCGCGAAGCTCTGCAACGGCACCAGCGCGTTCGTCTCGGGGTAGTAGCTCGCGATGCAGCCGCGCGGAATGTCGTACTCGACCAGCAGGAACTTCTCGGCGCTGCGCCGTTCGTCGCTGCCGTCGTCGCCGAAGTACACGCTCGTGATGTCGACCCAGTCGCCGGCCTTCATGCCGAGTTCCTTCAGGTCGTCGCGGTTGATGAAGACCACGCGGCGGTGCCCGTAGACGCCGCGGTAGCGGTCGTCCATGCCGTAGATCGTCGTGTTGTACTGGTCGTGCGAGCGCACCGTGGCGAGCGTCAGCACGACCGCATCGGTCTGCTTGCGGGCGCGGTGCACGGCGGTATCGCGCGGCACCGGGTGGGCGCTGAACTGCGCCTTGTTCGATGCGGTGACCCACACGCGTTCCGATGCGGTGTTGCGCAGCCGGAAGCCGCCCGGCTTCCTGATCTTCTCGTTGAAGCCGGCGAAGTCGTCGAACACCGCCTCGATCTTGTCGCGGATGCGGCTGTAGTCCTCGACCAGCCACATCCAGGGTGTCTTGCTGGAAGGCAGCGTCGCGGCAGCCAGCCGCGCGACGATCATCGGCTCGGACAGCAGCATCGGCGAGGCCGGCGCGTTGATGCCCGACGACAGGTGCACCATGCTCATCGAGTCTTCGACCGTCACGCCCTGCGCGCCCGCGGCCTGCAGGTCGACCTCGGTGCGGCCCAGGCAGGGCAGCAGCAGCGCCTGGCGGCCGTGGATCACGTGGCTGCGGTTGAACTTGGTCGCGACATGCACCGTCAGCTCGCAGCGGCGCAGCGCCTTCCAGGTGGCATGCGTGTCGGGCGTGGCCGACGCGAAGTTGCCGCCCATCGCGAAGAACACCTTGCCGCGGCCGTCGAGCATCGCCTCGATCGCGGCCACGGTGTCGAAGCCGTCGGCGCGCGGCGGCTCGAAATCGAACACCTCGCCCAGCCGGTCGAGGAAGGCCGGCGCCGGCTTCTCGTAGATGCCCATCGTGCGGTCGCCCTGCACGTTGCTGTGGCCGCGCACCGGGCAGGCACCGGCACCGGGGCGGCCCAGGTTGCCGCGCATCAGCAGCAGGTTGGTGATCATCTGGATCGTCGCGACCGAATGCTGGTGCTGGGTGATGCCCATGCCCCAGCAGGCGATCACGCTCCTGGCACCGGCGTACAGCTCGGCGGCGCGGCAGATGTCCGCTTGCGTGAGGCCGGATTCGGCCTCCAGCGTCTCCCAGCTCTCGGCGCGCACGTCGGCCTCGAAGGCCTCGAAGCCGTGCGTGTGCTCGGCGATGAAGGCCAGGTCGAGCACGCGGGCGGCGCCGTCGCGCTGCGCGCGGTCGTCCAGCTCGAACACGTGCTTGCACATGCCCTTGACGAGCGCGAGGTCGCCGCCGATGCGCAGCTGGAAGTAGTGCGAGCTGATCGGCGTCGAGCCGAGCGTGCTCATCTCGAGCGCGCTCTGCGGGTCGGCGAAGCGCTCGAGCCCGCGCTCGCGCAGAGGGTTGAAGCTGACGATCTTCGCGCCGCGCTTCGAGGCCTGGCGCAGCTCGCCGAGCATGCGCGGGTGGTTGGTGCCCGGGTTCTGGCCGAAGATGAAGATCGCATCGGCCTGCTCGAAGTCGTCGAGCGTGACCGTGCCCTTGCCGACGCCGATGGTCGGGCGCAGGCCCGAGCCGCTCGGCTCGTGGCACATGTTCGAGCAGTCGGGGAAGTTGTTCGTGCCGTACTCGCGCACGAACAGCTGGTAGAGGAAGGCCGCCTCGTTGGAGGTGCGGCCGGAGGTGTAGAAGATCGCCTGGTTCGGGTCCGGCAGCGCGCGCAGCTCGCGCGCGATCATCGCGAACGCCTGGTCCCAGTCGATCGCCCGGTAGCGGTCGGAGGCCGCGTCATACACCATCGGGTGCGTGATGCGGCCCATGTCCTCGAGGAAGAAGTCGGATTGCTCGGCGAACCACGAGACGGTGTGCGCGCCCAGCACCTCGGGCGTCGCGCGCTTGGACGTGGCCTCGGCGGCCACGGCCTTCACGCCGTTCTCGCAGAACTCGAAGGTCGAGGTGTGGTCGCGGTCGGGCCAGGCGCAGCCGGGRCAGTCGAAACCGTCCGGCTGGTTGGCCGACAGCATCGTCTTCGCGCCCTTGGCCGCGATGCCGTGCTGCAGCAGCTGGTGCGCCACGCTCTTCAGCGCGCCCCAGCCGCCGGCCGGGCCCTTGTAGAACTCGATCTTCTGCTCTGCCATGTTGTTCTCGAACGCTCCCGATCAGACAAATCGAACCCACCACGCCGACTTATCGGCGCGTTGGGTTGCTTCTACAGCTTCAGGCGAAGAACTTGCCGACCGTGAGAAGCGTCTTGTAGACGCCCCAGGCCAGCGGAATGCCCACCGCCGCCCACGCCAGCGCGACCACGAAGGTCGGCGTGGTGCCGCCCGCGCCGGGGCCGCTGCCCACGTCGGCCGCAGCCGCGCGGTCATGCGCCAGGCGCTTCTCTTCGGCCAGCTCTTCATCGCTCATGAAGTGCTTGTCGGCCACCGGACGGATCGACAGGTTGGCGATCAGGCCGATCACCAGCATGCCGACCAGGATGTACATCGTCTGGTTGTAGACCTGCTCGCGCGGGATGCCCAGGCCGAGCTGGTAGTCGCGCATGTAGTTCACGATCACCGGGCCCAGGATGCCGGCCGTGGCCCAGGCCGTCAGCAGGCGGCCGTGGATCGCGCCCACCATCTGCGTGCCGAACAGGTCGGCCAGGTAGGCCGGCACCGTCGCGAAGCCGCCGCCGTACATGCTCAGGATGATGCACACGGCACCGACGAACAGCAGCGTGCTGCCGGCCCCTGCGCTGCCCGGCAGGCTGGCGTACAGCACGCCGCCGAGCACGAAGAAGATCGTGTAGGTCAGCTTGCGGCCGAGCTTGTCCGAGATGCTGGCCCAGAAGAAGCGGCCACCGATGTTGAACAGGCTCAGCAGTGCGGTGAAGCCCGCCGCGATGCCGGCGATCGCCGCCTTCTGCGCGGTGTCGAGTTCGCCGATCTTCTTGGCCACGCCGATCAGGCTGCCGCCGAAGACTTCCTGCAGCATCGGGCTGGCCATGCCGATCACGCCGATGCCGGCGCTGACGTTCATGCACAGCACCAGCCAGACCAGCCAGAACTGCGGAATGCCCCAGACCTTCTTCACATGCACGTGGCGCTGCGTGATCATCGCGTTGCTGGTCTGCGCGACCGGCGGGGTCCAGCCCGCGGGCTTCCAGCCGCTCGGCGGCACGCGGTAGCCGAAGGCGCCGCCCAGCATGAAGACGAAGTACACCACCGCCATCACGATGAAGGTCTGCATCACGCCGACGCCGGTGGGCGATGCGAAGTTCTTCATCAGCTCGGCCGCGAGCGGCGAACCGATCATCGCGCCGCCGCCGAAGCCCATGATGGCCATGCCGGTGGCCATGCCGCGGCGGTCGGGGAACCACTTGATCAGCGTCGAGACCGGCGAGATGTAGCCGAGGCCGAGGCCGATGCCGCCGATGATGCCGGAGCCGAGGATCATCAGCCAGAACTGGTGCAGGTGGATGCCGAGCGCCGAGATCAGCATGCCGCCGCACCAGCAGAGCGCGCTGACGACGCCGGCCTTGCGCGGGCCGGCCCGTYCGAGCCAGCCGCCCCACAGCGCCGCCGAGCAGCCG
>NZ_JBFUFP010000121.1:0-9186 GCF_056403375.1 Rhizobacter sp. P2_H2 | reverse complement strand
TCGATGAGTCCCGCGGTCAGAACAGTCATGACATGGCTTTCGGTGTGCAGGAGAGGTGAAGCTGGCTCATCATCTGGCCCTTGGGTGGTAGGGCCTYCAGCGTAGCGTTGGCTGGGCCGCCGCTCAAGTTCACATTCTTCAGCTTCAGATGAAGCATCCTCATCATGACGCGCTATATCCTGCCACCCCTGTCCCCGTTGAGAGCCTTCGAGGCTGCCGCGCGCCGCGCCAGTTTCAAGGCAGCGGCCGCGGAGCTGTTCGTGACGCCGACGGCCATCAGCCACCAGATCCGCCAGCTCGAAACCTGGCTCGGCGTGCGCGTGCTTGACCGCACGCCACGCGCCGTCACGCTGACGCCCGAGGGCCTGCTGCTGTACCGCGCCACCGTGCTCGGCTTCGGCGAGATCGGCCGGGTCGCTGCGCAACTGCGTGACGGCCTCTCGGCGAAGGCGCTGACCCTGTCGACGACCACCGCGTTCCTGAGCCACTGGCTGGTGCCGCGCCTCGATGCGCTGCGCGGCCTGCTGCCCGACCTCGACCTGCGGTTGCACGCCTCGCAGGCGGTCGTCGACCTGGCACCGGGTGGCGTGGAGGTGGCGATCCGCTACGGCGCGGGCCTGTTCGCGGGTGTCGAGTCGACGTGGTTGAAGGACGACCTGTTCGCCCCGGTCTGCAGCCCGCTGCTGAAGATGCGCGGACCGGCCGACCTGCGCCGCGCCGCGTTGATCCACGTCGATGGCCGCACCGCGCAGCAACCGGCCCCCGGTTGGCGCGCGTGGTGTGAACGGGCCGGCATCGCCGGCGTCGACACCGACGCCGGCGTTCGTTTCAACGACAGCCAGCACGCGGTGCAGGCGGCGGTGGCGGGAGGCGGCATCGCCCTCGTCAGCCTGGTCCTGGTGGCCGACGCGCTGGCGTCGGGCCTGCTGGTCCAGCCCTTCGCCGTCACCTTGCCCGGCGCGGCGTACCACTTCGCCTGCGCGCCCGGCCTCGGTGAGCGCCCGGATGTCGTGGCGCTGCGGGGCTGGTTCCAGCAGGCGCTGTCGGCAGCGTAGCGAAGTCCATCACAACCGGTCGACACACTTCCTCACTGCGCCCTCGCTCTCCGCGTTTGCATGTGAGCTTCCCTTCGTTGTGTCCCCCGATGTCGGTGCGTAGCCTGCGGTCACGTTTTTTCGTGACCCATCCAACATGCCTTCATCCAGACGACCCCTGCTCGGCGCGCTGCTGCTCGCCGCCATCCCCTCCGTACACGCCGCCGAGCCCGAGGGCCAGAGCCTGCCCGGCGTGCAGATCACCGGCTCGCGCCTGGTGCGCGCCCAGGCCGAAGGGCCGACACCAGTCACGGTGATCAAGGGCACCGACATCGAACGGCTCGGCTACCGCAACGTGTTCGACGCGCTGTCGGCGCTGACGCAGAACACCGGCTTCACGCAGGGCGAGGACTTCGGCAACACCTTCACGCCGGCCGCCAACGCGATCAGCCTGCGCAGCCTCGGCCCGAACCACACGCTGACGCTGCTCAACGGCCGCCGCGTCGCCGACTACCCGACCGCCTACGACGGCGAGGTCAACTTCGTGAACCTCGCCAACATCCCGTCGGTGCTGATCGACCGCATCGAGATCCTCGACGGCGGCGCCTCGGCGGTCTATGGCTCCGATGCGATCGCCGGCGTCGTCAACGTGATCCTGAAGCGGCAGACCGACGGCATCCACCTGAACGTGAAGGCCGGCACCACGCAGCAGGGCGGCGGCGAGAACCTGCGCGTGCAGCTCAGCGGCGGCATCGCGAGCGACGCCGTGACCGGCATCTGGGGCCTGGAGCTCGGCAAGCGCCAGCCGATCTGGAGCCGCCAGCGCGACTTCATGGCCGACACCACGCGGGCCGGCGCCGCGCCGACCGCGATCGCGTCGCGCCGCAATGCCGACACCGGCGCCTACGTCGACCCCGGCACCGCCTGCGATGYGCTCGGCGGGCTGTTCGACGGCAGCACCCAGCACTACCAGGCGGGCAGCCGCAACTACTGCGCGAGCGGCCGCGCCCAGCCCACCTACTGGACCACGCAGACCGGCAACCAGACCGCCAACCTCGGCGGCCTGTTCGACATCGCTCTGAGCGCGAAGACCACGCTGTTCGCCGAGGCGCTGCTCGGCGTCGCGAAGACCGAGAACAACACCCGCGGGCCGAACTGGACCTCGCTCGGCGCGAGCAGCAGCTACTTCCGCAATGCCAATACCGGCGACCTGGAGACCTGGACGCGCCGCCTCGCCCCCGAGGAACTGGGCGGCGTGACGCGCTTCAACCGCGAGTGGCGCGACACCACCGGCAACCTCGCGCTCGGCGCGCGCGGCGAGCTGGTCGACGGCTGGAACTACGAGGTGGCCTACAGTGCCTCGGGCTACCGCAACAAGACCGTCACGCCGCGGCTGCTGGCCACGGTCGACAGCTTCTTCCTCGGCCCGCAGCAGGGCACCGATGCCGATGGCATCCCGATCTACGCCCCCGATCCGGCGCGGCTGTACACCCCGTTGACGGCGGCCGAGTTCGGCTCGATCAGCGGCGCCAGCAACGGCGACAACCGTTCGTGGAACCACAGCCTGGGTGCCAGCGTGCACGGCGAGCTGCTGCAACTGCCGGCAGGCCCGCTGCAACTGGCCGCTGTAGCCGAGATCGGCTCGCAAGGCTTCAGCAACCGCTCGGACCCGCGGCTGGGGCAGGGCGTGTTCTACAACACCAAGGAGGTGGCCGAGGTGAAGGGCACGCGGCAGCGCCAGGCGCTGGGCGCCGAGCTGAACGCACCGCTGTCGCACGAGGTGACGGCCACGCTCGCCGGCCGCTACGACGACTACGCGTTCGCCGGACGGCATGACGACAAGCTGACCTGGCAGGCCGGGCTGGAGTTCAGGCCGAGCCGCGAGCTGCTGCTGCGCGCGAACCACGCGACCAGCTTTCGTGCGCCGGACATGAGCTACATCTACACCGCCGAAAGCCGCGGCTACTACGCGTCGTCGACCGACTACCTGCGCTGCGCGCAGGCCGGCCAGCCGGTGGCGACCTGCGAGTTCGCGAACCTGTCGCCCGGCTTCAACTACGTCAGCAACGGAAGCGCCGACCTGAAATCCGAGAACGGCCGCAGCTGGGGGCTGGGCGCGTTCTGGTCGCCGAGCGCGCAGTTCGAGGCCTCGATCGACTTCTGGAAGATCCGGATCGACAACCTGGTCACGACGCTCGACGCCGACAAGCTGTTGCGCGACGAGGCCGATTGCCGCAGCGGCGCGCGCGACCCGGCCAGCCCGAGCTGCCTCGACACCTTCTCGCGCGTGCGCCGCAACCCGGCGAATGCGGTGGTGCGGCCGGGCGAGGTCTACGAGATCGCGGTCAATCCGATCAACGCCGCGCAGGAGAGCACGCGCGGCTTCGACCTCGGCGTGCGCTGGCGCTGGGCCACCGAGGGCTGGGGCCGCTGGGTGGCGGGCGCGAAGTACACGCGGGTGCAGAGCTTCACGTACCAGCAGTTCGCCGGCGACACCGCGACCAACCAGATCGGCACGCGCGATTTCGCGGGCTTTCCGACCAAGCTGGTCGCGACGCTGGACGGCACGTTCGGCGACTGGGGCGCCACGCTCACATCAAGCCGCTACGGCCGCATTGCCGATGGCGACGAGGGGTTCGTTCCGCCGCAATGGCTGCACAACCTGAGCGGCAGCTACCAGTTCGCGAAGGGCACGCGGCTGACGCTGATCGTCAACAACGTCGCGAACAAGACGGTGCGCGACGACACCGGCGGCTGGCCGTTCTACCCGGTGGGCTTCTACAGCGCCCACGGGCGGCAGGGCTGGGTGGAGTTCGAGCACGTGTTCGGCGGGGTCTGAGCCCGCGACCTCGGCGTCACCGTGGCGGTTCCCCCACGATGCGCGTCACCAGGGCACCCAGCCCGGACAGCGTCCTCACCTCGTCCAGCGCCTTGTAGACGTCCTCGCCGGCGGCGGCGCTTGCGTTCGCCGCGAGCGGCTGCCGGGAGAGGAACTCACGGACCATGCGCGACGCGATCTCACGTTGCAGCCCGGAGGGCGGCGGATCCATCGCCGGCTCCTCGGCGATGGCGGCCAGCGCGGCGGCGCTGGGCTTGATCTCCGGCCTGTCGGTGCGCGGCGTGCTGCGCGTCAGCACCGACTCGAAGGTCGGCGCGTTCTGCACGCGGTTGCCGAGCTGCCAGTCGCTGCGCGGAATGCCCATCATCGTCAGGATGGTGGCGATGACCGAGGCGTGGTCGAACGGTGTCGCGGGCCCGGCCCGGAAGACGGTGTTGGCCTCGATGTAGGGGGACACCAGGATCAGCGGGACGCGCACGCCGTAGCGGTCGAAGCCGAAACCGTGCTCGCAGAGCGTGGGGGCAGGCGTGGCCGAGCCTTCGCCCCATGGCACGGCGGCATGCCAGGGCGGTGCGACGTGGTCGTAGGTGCCGCCGTGCTCGTCGAAGTTGATGATGAGCAGCGTGTCGTTCCAACCGGGGCTGGACCTCAGCGCATCCAGGATGTCGCTGACGAATTGCTCGCCGGGTGCGACGTTGCGCGGCGGGTGGTAGTCGTTGCCTTGCGGCCCCATGCCGTCGCGCGTGTAGCCATAGCCCCACTTGGGTTCCAGGAAGCACATGGAGGGCAGGGCGTTCGTTCTCGCAAGACGGTAGAAGGTGTCGATGGTGTCGAAATGAGGGTCGTACTTCGAGTCGCTCAGCTGGGTCAGGATGTCGCGGGTGAAGCACTTGCCGCCCGCGAACCACCAGGATTCGCTGGCGAAGACCATCCAGTCATCGGGTGACTGCAGTCCGGCGTCGTACATCGCGTTGAACATCGTGCGCTGGTTGAAGTAGAGCCAGTTCTTGCCGATGGACCACATGTTGTTGTTCACCCAGGCCTGCAGCGCGCCGGTGTCCGGGTCGGGCGCCAGCGAATTGCCGGTGGCGGCGAAGGCGCGGTTGCAATTGGTTTGCGTGGGCACCGACGAGAAATACGCATCGGACACCGCATAGTGGCGCGCGGCGCCGTTCAGCACCGGCAGCTCGGCGGGCGTGTAGGTCTGCATGACCTCGTCGAGCCCGTAGCGCCAGCTGTCGCCGGCGAAGTCCTGGTAGAAGCCGCCCATGCCGGCCACCTGGTTCGGGGCCGGGTTCGAGGGGCTCGAGAAGAGCTGGTTGTTGACGTGCACGTAGTCTTCATTGGGATCGCACTCGGGCACCCAGCTGTTGCGGGTGCCCTTGCGGACCCAGTGCCTGACCCCGTTGGCGCCCAGGTTGTAGTAGGTCTCCGGGCGCAGGCCGTTGTAGTCGGGCTGGTTGTTGCCGAGCGGCGCGATGACGCGATCCGGGCGCTTGCCGTCCGGATAGAGCCAGCCCAGCACGTTGTCGAGCGAGCGGTTCTCCAGCATCAGGTAGACGATGTGCTTGATGCGCGACGGCACGTTGTTCTGCACGCCGAACAGGATGCCGTCGCTCGTCATGAAGACGTTGGTGTACCCGCTCCAGCCGCCGCGGCCCACGAGGTTAGCGCCGCGCCAGTCTTCGGTGCCGTCCTCCCAGCCCTTGTGCTGGTACCAGTAGAGGTTGCCGTCGGGCGTGATGCCGTACAGCGTGCCGTCGCTGGTGGCGAACACGCTGGCGTACTTGCGCCAGCCGCCGCGCCCGACGAGGTTCTTGCCGATCCAGCGCTCGCTGCCGTCCTGCCAGCCTTCGTGGCGGTACCAGTAGAGGTCGCCGTCGGGCGTGATGCCGTAGAGCACGCCTTCGCTGGTGGCGCACACGCTGACGTACATGCCCCAGCCGCCGCGGCCGACGAGCTTTCGTTCGCTCCACCGCTCGGTGCCGTCCTGCCAGCCGGCGTGGTGATACCAATAGAGGTTGCCATCCCAGCCGACGGCGTAGAGGATGCCGTCGCTGGTGGCGAAGACGGTCCGGTAGTCGGCCCATCCACCCCGGCCGACGACCTTGCTCTCCCAGCGCTCGGTGCCGTCCTGCCAACCGGCGTCGCGGTACCAGTGCAGGTTTCCGTCCCAGCCGATGGCGTAGAGGATGYCGTCGCTGGTCGCGAAGACGGACTTGTATTCCTGCCACCCACCGCGGCCGACCAGGTTCTTGCCGGTCCATCGCTCGGTGCCGTCTTTCCAGCCATCGTGGCGGTACCAGTAGAGGTTGCCCAGGGTGGAGTTGGCATCGATGCTCATGATCGGCCTCGCCGAGAGTGGATGAGCGCACATTCTCGGAAGCAGGTCGGCGCGGGGATACGTGCCGGGCCTGAAGACTTCTGAATTCGCATCAGGCGGCCGGCGCGAATCCTCCGTCGAAGGTGTTGCGCACCTCGAGCCGCTGCTTCAGCAGCCCGGCCTCGAGGTAGAAATCGGCGGTGGCCTGCTGGTCGGCGAGCACCTGGGCGTCGACCGCGATCCAGCGCTGCTGGCGGCGTTCGAACTGCAATCGCGCCGCTTCAGGCGGGATGCCGATGATGCGGGCGAGCGCGGCCGAGAACTCCGGCACGTGCTGGTACGACCAGCGCTGCGCACGCACCACGCGCTGCGCGAAATCCTGCAGCACGGGGCGCTTCGCGGCGATCGCGCTGTCGGTCGCGGCCAGGAAGCTCAGGCCCGACGACAGCCCGCGGCCATTGACCAGCACGCGGGCGTGGCCTGCCGTCTCGGCCAGCGCGGTGTAGGGCTCCCAGGTGGCCCAGGCGTCGACCGAGCCCTGCGTCAGCGCGAGCTTGGCCTCGGCCGGCGGCAGGAAGCGGAAGGTGTCGGCATCGGCCTTCAGCCCGGCCGAGGCGAGCGCCTTCAGCGCGATGTGGTGGCCGATCGAGCCGCGGTTGGTCGCGATGCGCTTGCCTTTCAGGTCGGCCGCGGTCTTCAGCGGCGAGTCGGGGCGCACCAGCACGGCCGTGCCGTACGGGTCGGAGCGGTTCACGCCGATCGCCTTCACGCGCACGCCGTTCGACAGCGCGAAGATCAGCGGTGCATCGCCGATCGGGCCCAGGTCCACCGCCTCGGCGTTCAGCGCTTCGGCCAGCGGTGCGGCGGCCGGGAACTCGGCCCACTGGATGTCGTACGGGAGGCCCTGCAGTTCGTTCGCGGCTTCGAGCAGCGCGCGCAGGCCGCCTTTCTGGTCGCCGGCCTTCAGCAGCACGCGCTCGGCGGCGCGCAAGCGGCCTGCGCCCAGGGTGGCCGCGGTACCGATCAGCAGGTGGCGCCGGGTGATGGAGGTGAAGGTGCTCATGTCGTGCTCCTTCACGCGGCACGCCGGTTGCCGGTTGCGAGCCGTTCGGTCACCAGCTGGCGCGTGCGGGGGATCAGCTCGCGGCCGTAGTCGATGGCGTCTTCCAGCGGGTCGAAGCCGCGGATCAGGAAGGTGGTGACGCCCAGCGCGTGGTAGTCGAGGAAGGCCTCGGCCACCTGCTCGGGCGTGCCGACCAGCGCGGTGCTGTTGGAGCGGCCGCCGGTCTCCTGCGCGATGGCCGTCCACAGGCGCTTGTCGACGCGCGAGCCTTTCGCAGCGGCCGCCAGCAGGCGCTGCGCGCCCACGCTCTGCTGCGGCCCGCCGCGGCTGTAGCCGGCCTGCACGCGCAGCCGGCGGGTCTCTTCGAGGATGTGCTCGGCGCGCGCCCAGGCCTTGTCTTCGGTCTCCGCGAGGATCGGGCGGAACGACACCGAGAAGCGCACGCTGCGCCCATGCTTGGCCGCCTCGGCGCGCACGCGGCCGGTCAGTTCGGCCACCTGGTCCAGCGATTCGCCCCACAGCGCGTACACGTCGGCATGCTTGCCGGCCACCGGGATCGCCGCATCGGACGCGCCGCCGAAGTAGACCGGCACGTGCGGCTGCTGCAGCGGCTTCACCTCGGAGAAGCCGGCCTGGAAGCGGTAGTGCCTGCCGTCGTGGTCGAAGGGCTTGTCCTCGGTCCAGATGCGGCGCAGCAGCGTCAGGTATTCATCGGTGCGCTCGTAGCGCTGGTCGTGCGTCAGCCAGTCGCCATCGCGCCGTTGCTCGTCGTCGGAGCCGCCGGAGATGAAGTGCACGCCCAGGCGCCCGCCGCTGAACTGGTCGAGCGACGCGATCTGGCGTGCCGCCAGCGTCGGTGCGGTGAAACCCGGCCGGTGCGCCAGCATGAAGTGGATCTTCTCGGTGTGCGCCGCCGCGTACGCGATCGTCAGCGTGGCGCTCGGGCCGGTGGAGTGGTGCGGCACCAGGATGCGGTCGAACCCGGCCTGCTCGTGCGCCTGCGCGAAGCGGCGCACGTAGTCGCGGTCGATCGCCGGGCCTTGCGCGGCATGCGTCTCCGAGACTTTCTGGGTCTGGATCATGCCGATGAATTCGATGCTCATTGCGGTGTCCTGYTGTCGGGAGATGACGAAGAAGGAGGACGGTAGCGACGATGGTGCGAGCGTCGCAAATAATGATTTCAGGGCTGGATATGCGATCTGCACGATTCGCAGAAGGCGCGTGCGCGTGTAGCCTGTGCGGCTTGGCTCCCGTTGGCGGCCAGGAAGGAGACTCGACGATGCGAACCGATCATGGCGACCGTGTGCTGCAGGACTTCATCGACCAGGTGTCGCACCGGCTCGACGAGCGCACCGATGAGGCGGCCGTGCGCCGCGATGTCGGCGCGCTGCTGGCCGACCTGGTCGCGCACGACGACTGGCTGCCGGCCTCGCACGCGCAGCCCGGTGCCGACCGCTACCGGCAGTACCTGCTGCACCGCGATCCGCGGGCGCGCTTCTCGGTCGTCAGCTTCGTGTGGGGGCCCGGGCAGGCGACGCCGATCCACGACCACACGGTGTGGGGGCTGATCGGCGTGCTGCGCGGCGCGGAGCTGTCGCAGGGCTACCGCTTCGCCGGGCCCACCAAGCTGGTGCCGGCCGGCGCGCCGGTGCGGCTGGAGCAGGGGGCGGTCGATGCGGTGTCGCCGAGCGTCGGCGACATCCACCGCGTGGCCAACGCCTTCGACGACCGCACCTCGATCAGCATCCACGTGTATGGCGCCGACATCGGCGCGGTCGAGCGCTCGGTCTACACCGAGGACGGCCAGCGCCGCAGCTTCGTGTCCGGCTACTCCCCGTTGCCTTGATTCATTGACCTCTTCACCATGACCGACACCACCGTGATCCCCGCCCTGAACCCCGTCGACGTGCATGCCGCGCTGCTGGCG
>NZ_JBFUFP010000120.1:0-9187 GCF_056403375.1 Rhizobacter sp. P2_H2 | reverse complement strand
GCGGGCAGCGGGGCGCGGTCGTCCTGGGCCCAGACGGCGGTGCCGGAGGCGATGGCCAGCGCAGCGGCGAGCGGGGCGAGCAGAGGCTTGTGGCTGTTCATGATGAAGTCCTTTCTTGTCATCAAGGTGAACTTCATTGGACTGCGGGCGACACGGCGGGTGCCTGGGACGAGGCCGGCCGTGCGGGACGGGCAGGTACGCACGGGCTTGTCAGCCTGGAAGCCGCGCGCCGTAGGACTCGGCTGGCATGGCAAGCTGCGGCCTTCGATCCAACCGACAACCGGTGAGGCCACATTGACAACAGTTCCATTCCGCTGTGCGAAATCGGGAGCCGCCCTCGCTCCAGACGAGGCCGGTCATTGCGCGCTCTGCGAACGCTTGCTGGATCGCCGATTCTTGCGGGAAGGCATCCATCCTCTGCAGCGCAGACCGGTGTGCACGGATTGCCTCCAGGCCCATGTCGACAAAGGACGCGCAGCGATCGACGACAAGGAGGTGTGAGCCCGCCTACAACGGAAAAGGCCGCCCGCAGGCGGCCTTTCCCCATCCAACAGCCGCAGCCGTCAGCCCAGGTTCACCGGCACGAAGATCCGCTCCCCGTCGCGCTCGACCAGCAGCGCCACGCTCTTCGGCTTGCCGGCCATCACCGCACGCACCTGCTCGATCGACGTGACCGGCTTGCCGTTGATGGCCAGCAGCACGTCGCCCGCCTCGATGCCGGCGCGCGCCGCCGGGCCGTCGACGTTCTCGATCACCAGGCCCTGCTCCAGCTTGCTCTGGCGCTTCTCTTCGCGCGTCAGCTGGCGCAGCGACAGCCCGAGCTGCACGCCCTGCGAATCGCCGCCGTTGGCGGACGCCACATCCTCGTCCGGATCGGCACCGCCCAGCTTCACGTCGATCGAACGCTCGGCCCGGTCGCGCCACACCGACAACTTCACCTTGTCGCCCGGCGCCGCCAGACCGATGCGGCTCGACAACGCCCCCGAGCGCACGATCGGGTCGCCGTTCACCGCGGTGATCACGTCACCCGGCTTCAGGCCGGCCTTCTCGGCCGCGCTGTCCTTGCTGACCTTCGCGACCAGCGCGCCGTCAGGCCGCTTCATGCCGAACGACTCGGCCAGACTCTGGTTCACGTCCTGCACCGCGACACCCAGGCGGCCATGCGTGGCGCGGCCGGTCGCGACGATCTGGTCTTTCACCTTCAGCGCGACATTGATCGGGATCGCGAAGCTCAGCCCCTGGAAGCCGCCGGTCTGCGAATAGATCTGCGCATTGATGCCGATCACCGCCCCGGTGCCGTCGAACAGCGGGCCGCCGGAGTTGCCGGGGTTCACCGCCGCATCGGTCTGGATGAAGGGCACCACCGCGTCGCCGGGCAGCGAGCGGCCCTTCGCGCTGATGATGCCGGTGGTGGCGGTCTGCTCGAAGCCGTAGGGCGCGCCGATCGCGAGCACCGGGTCGCCGACCTCGATGTTCTGCGGGTCGCCCAGGCGCACGATCGGCAGGTCCTTGGCCTGGATGCGCAGCACCGCGATGTCGGTGGCGGCGTCCGAGCCCAGCACCTTGGCCGAGAACTCGCGGCGGTCGCTGAGCTTGACGGTCACTTCCTTGGCTTCGCGCACCACGTGGGCATTGGTCAGGATCAGGCCGTCGGCGCTGATGATGAAACCCGAGCCCTGGCCGCGGAACGGCACCGACGGGTTGCCGCGCTGGCCGCGCTGCTGGAAGCCCGGCAGGCCGCGGAAGAACTGGAAGAACGGATCGTTCTCGGCGCCGGGCGGCAGGCCTTGCTGCTGCTGCTCCTCGGCCGAGGCCTTGTGCAGGCCGGCCACCGTGACACCGACGACGGCCGGGCCGGAGGTCGCGACGATCGCGCGGTAGTTGGGCACCTGGCCCGCGGCCGGCAGCATCGGCACCGGTGCCGGCGCGGTCGAGGTCACGGYGGCGGGCTTCGCCTCGGGTTTGCTCTTCAGCCACTCGGGCGTCAGGCTGAAGGCGCCGGCCGATCCGGCGGCCAGCAGGCCGGCTGCGGCAAGCGCAGCGGTCAACGACTTCATCTTCATGTGATCTCCTGGGGACAAGCGTCGCGGGGGATTCCGCATGAGTCGAAAGATAAGGGCCCGCGGTTAGAACTCGATTAGGGGTTGGTGAAGCGAAGGTTAAGACCGCGCCGCCAGCACCTCGGCCACGCACTCGCCGAACCCGATGCGCCGCTGCCCGGCGCGCTCGCAGAACGCTCGCAGCGCGACGCTGTCGCCATCCTGCAGGAAACGCCGCGTCTCGCCGTTCGGCAGCGTGATCGGCAGCTTGCCGCCCTGCGTCAGCTCCAGCAGCGAGCCGCCCTGCTCCGGCAGCGGCCCCGATTGCGTGCCGCTGCCCAGCAGGTCGCCCGGGCGCAGGTTGCAGCCGTTGCTGCTGTGGTGGGCCACCAGCTGCGCGAGCGTCCAGTACGCGTCGCGGAAGTTCGATTGCATCAGCCGCACCGCCGCGTCGCCGCGCTCGCGCATCGCCGGCGTCTGCAGCCACACCTCCAGCACGATGTCGATCGCGCCCTGTGCGCGGTTGCCTTCGCCATCGAGGTGGGGCAGCGGCTGCGGCCGGTCGGCCGCCCGCTCGAACGGCCGGCGGAACGGCTGCAGCGCCTCCATCGTGACGATCCACGGCGACAGCGTGGTCGCGAAGCTCTTCCCGAGGAAGGGCCCGAGCGGCTGGTACTCCCAGGCCTGCACGTCGCGCGCCGACCAGTCGTTCAGCAGCACCAGCCCGGCCAGGTGTTCCTCGGCCCGCGCCATCGGGATCGGCTCGCCGAGCGCGTTGCCGGGGCCGATGATCGCGCCGAGCTCCAGTTCATAGTCCAGCCGCTGGCACGGCCCGAACACCGGCGCCTGGGCTTCTGTCTTGTACTGCCCGCGCGGGCGGTGGAAGGCCTGCCCGCTGACCTGCAGCGACGAGCTGCGGCCGTGGTAGCCGATCGGCACCCATTCGTAGTTCGGCAGCAGCGGCTGGTCCGGGCGGAACAGTTTTCCGACGGTCGTCGCGTGGTGGATGCCGGTGTAGAAATCGGTGTAGTCGCCGACCTCGCACGGCAGCGCCATCGCGGCCTGTGCCTGCGGCACCAGGCAGGATTGCAGCCACGGCTCGTCGTCGGAGCCTTCGCGCAACGCATTCGACAACGCGGCGCGCAGCGTGCGGCGTGCCGCAGCCCCCAGCGCGATGAAGGCGTTGAGATCGCCGCGTGCCAGCGGCTCCATCACCCGCGACACCTCGGGCGACCACGGGCACAGCTCGTGCGCGAGGCGCAGGTCGAGCACCTGATCGCCGATCGCCACGCCACCGCGCCAGGGCTCGTCGCTGCCCTGGCGTCGAAAGCGCCCGAGCGGCAGGTTCTGGATCGGAAAGTCGGCCAGCGGATCCTGTGCCGACGCGACCCAGCTGCGCAGCCCCGCGTCGTTCGTGTCGTCGAGAGCGCCGCTCATTGGAATCCATCCTTCAGGTTGCGCCAGCAATCGGCATAGGCGGCATCGAGTGCGCCGCCGCTCATCGCCCATTCGGTCGGCCGGAAACGGTACCGGCTTTCGAACATGAAGGCCAGCGTGTTGTCGAGCTTGTGCGGCGCGAGCGGCGCATTCGAGGCGCGCTCGAACGCGTCGGCGTCCGGCCCGTGCGGCACCATGCAGTTGTGCAGGCTGGCACCGCCGGGGCGGAAGCCTTCGGGCTTGGCGTCGTACTGCCCGAGCACCAGGCCCATGAACTCGCTCATCAGGTTGCGGTGGTACCAGGGCGGGCGGAAGGTGTCCTCGGCCACCAGCCAGCGCGGCGGGAAGATCACGAAGTCGCAATTGGCCGTGCCCGGCGTGTCGCTCGGCGACGTGAGCACCGTGAAGATCGACGGGTCCGGGTGGTCGAAGCTGATCGAGCCGATCGTCATGAAGTTGGCCGTGTCGTACTTCAGCGGCGCCAGGTTGCCGTGCCAGCCGACCACGTTGAACGGCGAGGCCGCGCAGCGGGCCGACCACAGCCGGCCGCCGTATTTCTTGATCAGCTCGTGCGGTGCCGCGTCGGGCTCGAACGCGGCGACCGGGGCCTGGAAGTCGCGCGGGTTCGCGAGCCCGTTGCTGCCGATCGGGCCGAGTTCCGGCAAGCGGAAATGCGCGCCGTGGTTCTCGCAGACGTACACCCGCGACGGCCCGTCGACCGCCACCTTGAAGGCCAGGCCGCGCGGCAGCAGCGCGATCTCGCCGGGCGCCACCTGCAGCAGGCCGAGCTCGGTGGTGATCATGAGCGTGCCCTGCTGCGGCACCAGCAGCATCTCGCCATCGGCATTGACGAAGGCGCGCTGCGTCATCGAGCGGTTGATGAACGCGATGTGCGCAGCCATGCCGACCTGCGCATCGACGTCGCCGTTGACGACGATGCTGCGCAGCCCGTCGACGAAGTCCAGCGGCTGGGCTTCTGCCTCGGGCACCGGTGTCGGCGCCCAGCGCAGCGGGTCGGGCGGCGCCGCCACGCCGTCGGCCGCGCCGCTCTTCCACCACGGCTGCGCATACGGCGCATAGCCGCCGACCACCACCGACGGCTGGCGCCGGTACATCCAGGTGCGCCGGTTCTCGGCGCGCGGCGCGGTGAACGCGCTGCCGCTCAGCAGCTCGGCATACAGGCCGTGCGCCGCCTTCTGCGGGCTGTTGCGTCCGAGCGGCAGCACGCCGGGCACCGCCTCGCTCGCGAACTGGTTGCTGAAGCCGCCCTGGTAGCGCAGGGGTTCAGGTGAAGCCATCGCGGGTCTCCTTGATTTCCGACAGCGGATTCGTTACTGTCTAATCCATTCTACATACACGAATTTCAGAATGATCCCCAGCACCCCTCGCGGCATCCAGAGCATCGAGGTCGGCGGCCAGCTGCTGCGTGCGCTCGCCCACCACGGCCGGCCGATGGCCTTGAAAGACCTGGCGCGCGAAGCCGGCATGGCAGCGGCCAAGGCCCACCCCTACCTCGTCAGCTTCGGCAAGCTCGGGCTGATCGCGCAGGATGCCGCGTCGGGCCGCTACGGGCTCGGTCCGCTCGCGATGGAACTGGGCCTGATCAGCCTGCAGCAGTTCGATCCGCTGCGCCTGGCCACGCCGCTGCTGCCGGCGCTCGCGGCGCAGGTCGGCCACACCGTCGCGATCGCGGTGTGGGGCAACCGCGGGCCGACCATCGTGCGCGTCGAAGAGGCACCGTCCGCGGTGCACGTCAACATGCGGCACGGCACCGTGATGTCGATGCGCGGCACGGCGTCGGGCCTGCTGTTCGCCGCGCACCTGCCACCGGCCCGCCTGCGCGAGCTGCTGGCACAGGAGCCGCACGGCTGCCGGCGCACGCTGGACGCCGCCTTCAGCGGCCAGCTGGCGGCCATCCGCGCCGAGGGCCTGAGCCGCGTCGTCGACGGGACGGTGCCCGGCGTCAGCGCATTGGCGGCGCCGGTGTTCGACCTGCACGGCGAGCTGGTGCTCAGCCTGGCGGCGATCGGGCCGAACGCCACCTTCGATGTGCAGGCCACCGGCCCGGTCGCGGTCGCGCTGAAGGGCTGCGCCGCGCAGCTGTCGCGCCAGCTCGGCGGCGCCGGCAATCCGCCTGCACCGGTATAGTCGGCGTTCAACCAATGAATCGGGAGCGAGGAATGGGAGTTCTACGCCAACGGCAAGCCGGCGCACGCGTGCGCGCCACCTGGGCCAGCCTGCTCGTCGCGGCAGCCACCCTCACCGCCTGCGGCGGTGGTTCGGACGGCGACTCCAGCAACCGCCTCGCGTCGTCGTCGCAGTACGCGCAACAATGCGCCCCGACCAATCCGTATGCGTCGACCCACACCGGCAGCCTCGACGTCGAGAAGCAGTGGGTGCGCGCCTACCTGAACGATGCCTACCTCTGGTACGACGAAGTCCCGGCCATCACCCCCGGGCTGGCGCAGTACAGCAACACGTCCGACGTCTACGGCTCGCTCGACAACTATTTCCAGGCCCTGAAGACGATCCGGCTCACCGCGAGCGGCGCGCGCAAGGACAAGTTCAGCTTCATCCTGCCGACCTCCACCTCCGACGCGATATTCGACTCCGGCGTCGAGGCCGGCAACGGCATCAACTGGCGCATGCAGTCGCCGACGAAGCCGCGCGGCCTGCGCGTGGCCTACGTGACGCCGGGCACCGAGGCCGCCACCAAGGGCGTGCTGCGCGGCGACACGCTGGTGACCGTCGACGGCGTCTCGGCCGACGACGACACCTCGGCCGGCGTCGACGTGCTCAATGCCGGCCTGTTCCCGAGCGACGCCGGTGGCACGCACACCTTCGTCTTCACCCGCGCGGGCGTCGGCCAGGTCAGCGTCTCGCTGACGACCGTGGCCGTCACCACCAAGCCGGTGCTGAACTACAGCGTGGTCTCCACGGCCACCGGCAACGTCGGCACCATCGTCTTCAACTCGCACGTCGCGCCGGCCGAGGCGCAGCTGATCGAAGCCGTCTCGTCGCTGAAGGCCCAGGGCGTGACCGACCTGGTGCTCGACCTGCGCTACAACGGCGGCGGCTACCTGTACATCGCGAGCGAGCTGGCCTACATGATCGCCGGCCCGGCGCGCACCGCCGGCAAGACGTTCGAGAAGCTCAACTACAACGCGAAGCGCACGTCCGACAACGCACAGGCGCCGTTCGGATTCCAGGCCACCAGCACCGCCAACGCGGCGCTGCCGACGCTCGACCTGTCGCGCGTCTACGTGCTCACCACCTCCGAGACCTGCTCGGCCAGCGAGGCGGTGATCAACGGCCTGCGCGGCGTCGATCTCGACGTGCGGCAGATCGGCGGCGGCACCTGCGGCAAGCCCTACGGCTTCGCGGCCCAGGACAACTGCGGCATCTCGTACTTCCCGATCGAGTTCCAGGGCGTCAACGCGAAGGGCTTCGGCGACTATGCCGACGGCTTCGTGCCGAACGGCAGCGGCGCCACCGGCATTGCCGGCTGCGCGGCGTCGGACGACCTGTCGCAGCCGCTCGGCAGCCCGGACGAAGGCCTGCTGAAGGCCGCGCTCGCCTACCGGGCGACYGGCGCCTGCCCGGCCCTCTCGGCGGCGCAGGAATCGGCGCAGTCGCTGGGCGTGCTCGGCAACCGCGGGGCCGCGGTGCGCGGCCGGCCGCTGCTGAGCAACCGCTTCCTCAAGTCGTCGCGCTAGGCCCCAAGGAAGCCCTCGACGAGCGCCGCGAACTGCTGCGGCTGCTCGGCCACGCTCAGGTGCGAGGCCTCGGCCAGCACCTCGAGCCGCGCGCCGGGAATGCGCTCGGCGATGGCCTGCGACATCGCGACCGGCGCCCCCACGTCCAGCGCGCCGGCGATCACGAGCGTCGGGCAGCGCACCTGCGGCAGGCGCTCGAGCCAGTCGACCTCGCGCACCGCGTGGCAGGTCGCCGCATAGCCGGCGGCCGACGTGCGCAGCAGCGCCGCGCGGAACGCCGCCAGCGCGTCGGGCCGGCCGCTGCGGAAGCCGGCGTGGAAGTAGCGCTCCATCACCATGCCGGCAATCGCCTCCAGCCCGCCCTGCTCGACGGCCGCGATGCGCTGCGCCCAGGCCGCCTGCGCCGCCTCGGGGTAGTGCGCGGTGGTGTTGGCGAGCACCAGCGAGCGCACCAGCTCCGGATGGCGGATCGCGAGGCCCTGCCCCACCATGCCGCCGAGCGAGAGCCCGACCCAGGCCACCGGGCCGGCACCCCATTCGCGGATCACGCGGGCCGCATCGTCGACCAGCTCGTCCATGCGGTACGGGCCCGCCGGCACGGCCGAGCCACCGTGGCCGCGGTGGTCGTAGCGCAGCACCTCGTGGCGCGGCGCGAGCGCGGCGGCCAGTGCGTCCCACATGCCGAGCTCCAGGCCCAGCGCATGGCTCAGCACCACCGGCGTGCCCTCGCCCTGCAGCGCGACCTTCAGCTGCGGGCGGCTGAAGGTGTGATGGCTCGACGTGCGCACGCCGGCCGACAGCGGCGCGGGGGGCGGCAGCAGCCCTTCGTCGCGCAGGATCTGCGTGGTCAGCTTGAAGGCCGTGTTGGCGGCCGGCACGCCGCAGTAGATCGCGCCCTGCATCAGCGTCTCGCGGATCTTCTCGACCGGCACGCCCCCGCGCACCGCGGCCCGGCAATGCAGCTCGAACTCCTCCCAGCGCGCGAGGCCCATCGTCATCCCCAGCACCAGCAGGCGGCGGGTCGTCGTGTCCAGCCCCGGGCGGCCCCAGATGTCGTGCCACGCATAGCGCGTGATCAGCGACTGGAACTCGGCATTGAACGCGGAGGTGTTGTCCAGCGACTGGTCGACCCACGCATCGCCCAGCACCGCGCGGCGGTTCTTCACGCCGCGGTCGAAATCGTCCTGTTGCTCCGGCATCGTGGCCCTTTCGAGAATGGGAGGGAGATCAGTGCGGCAACCAGGCCGACCACGGCGCCTCGGCCGCCAGCGCGTCGGCACGCTGCTGCCAGCTCGCCAGCTGAGGATCGGCGACGCGACTCGCGTGCGCCGCGGCGCGCTCGACTGAGAACAGCGCCTCGACCTGGTCGGCGCCGAGCTGCGCGCGCAGCGCATCGTCCTTCGACAGCGCCTGCAGCAGCACCTCGCGCAGCGGGCGCCGTGCGGCCACCGCCTCGTGCGACCAGGCCTCGAGCAGCGCGTGCGCACGCGCCTTGCCGAGCTGCTGCGCCAGCTGCATCGCCACCGCCTCGGCGAACACCAACCCGTGCTGCGCGTCGATGTTGTGCCGCATCCGCGCGGCATCGACCTGCAGGCCCGGCGCCGCATCGGCGAGCGCCTTCAGCGCGCCGTGCACGCCGAGGTAAAGCCCCGCGGTCTCGGCCAGCTCAGCCTGCCAGTTGCCGAGGCCGCGTTCATGCTCCTGCACCATCGCGGCCAGCAGCGCGGCCACGCGGTGCGGCGTGCGCAGCGCGGCGGCCAGCGCCGTCATCGCGGCCACCGGGTTGCGCTTGTGCGGCATCGTCGACGAGCCGCCGCGGCCGGCGCCCGACGGCTCGGCCAGCTCGCCGAGCTCGCCCTGCGCCATCAGCGAGATGTCTTTCGCGATCTTGCCGAGCGCACCGGCCAGCACGCCCAGCTCGCCGGCCAGCGAGGCCAGCTCGTCGCGCTGCGTGTGCCACGGGCCGGGCGGCAGCCGCAGGCCGAGCGCTTCGGC
>NZ_JBFUFP010000119.1:0-9261 GCF_056403375.1 Rhizobacter sp. P2_H2 | reverse complement strand
GCTCAGGTCTGCAGGCTCCCGCGACCTCAGGGGCGCGCAGGCGTCGAAGCCGCCTGCGCTGGTGGTGGCACCGGCAACAGAATCTCGACGCGCGTACCGTGGGCTCCCGTCACGACGCTCAGTGAGGCCGAGAGCGCCGCGGCGCGCTCCCGCATCGAGCGCAGTCYGTTGCCTTCGTGGCCGGACATGCCAAGGCCATCGTCGCTGAGGCTCACCTCGATACCCGTGGCCACGCCGCGCGCGGCCAGGGTCACCGTGGTGGCCTGGGAATGCTGCATCACATTGGACAGCGCTTCGAACAACAGAAACTGCAGGTGGCGCATCGCGTCGTGGGTTCCTGTCGGCCAGAGCGGCAGTTGCCTCACATCCCAGTGCAGCTCGACGCCGGAGGCCTCGATGCGCGCCTGGAGCCGGTAGCGCAGGCTGGCCAGCAAGGCATTGACATCACCCTCCGGCAGGTTGATGGCGTCGATGGACAATTTCAGCTGGCTCATTGACTCGCGCAGTGACTCCAGGACCTGGCTGGCGGAGATTCGTCCGCCTTCGAGCTGGCGCATGGCACTTGTCAGGAGCGAGCCCACGCCGTCGTGCATGTCGCGCAGGATGCGCGCACGTTCGGCAGCCACCGCCAGCGTGCGGTCGCTGCGCGCCAGCTTGTCCAGGGATTCATGCAGCTGGGCCTCGCGTTCGTGCACGAGTGCGGTCAGGTCTCCGTTCAACGCCTCGACCGCGCGGTGTGCGCGGCTGTGCTCGCCGGCGATCATCCAGCCCAGTGCCGACACCAGCACCGGCGCGACGTAAGGCAGCGCATGGACGTGCCCGAACGGCAACTGCCCTGTGACGACCATCAGGTCGTGTATTCCGGCCAGCCATGTTGCCGTCACCACCGGCACGAGCACGAGGCCGTCGCGCTGCGGGTGCGTCGCCAGGCTGCGCAGCATCAGCACCAGCGCCCAGCCGCCGGTGCCCAGCACGGGCACCATCAAGACCGCGTGGACAGGGTTCACGCCCTGGCCATGCGCAGGCGCGATGGCCACGGCAAGCGCTGCGAGCAGCGAGAACGCCAGTGCGCCTGCTTCGAGGCTTGGGATGCGCCGCCCGGCAAAGCGCAGGCAGAACAGGTTGATCAGCATCATGGACCACAGCCTCATCACGACGATCAACCACTGCCAGGCCGCGTCTGGCATGGGCGGGTCCTGCATCGTCATGTCGACATTGCTGAGACCCCAAAGAATGGTGCCACCCGCAAAGTAGCCGTAGTGCATCAATTCGCGTTTGCGCAGCCACACGAACAGGATGAACAAGCCCAGGGCCACCACGAACGCATTGGCGGCACTGACCAGCGTGTTCTGCCAGAACACCCGTTCGCCATGTCGCTGTGCCATGGCGTCGACCGTCCCGATCAGCATGGGCGCCAGGCCGCCGCGGTGCCCGGCGGCCGCCCGCACGCGGACGTGAACCACGTTGTCGCCGGCGACCCAGGCGCGGTCGGGAATCGGAAACAGCAAGGGCGTGTTCCAGTGCCGCGTGAGCCCCTCGTCCATGCGTCCGGCGCGTCCCGCCAGGACACCGTTGACCCAGAGGTCGGCATTCATGCTGACGCGCGGCAGCAGCAAGGCCCATGGCCCGTCCGGCGGGCCCGCCAGACGCACGTTGAAGCGATACCAGGCCGTGCCTTCCAAGGCCGGGCGCGACAGCGCCCAGGCATCGGGCAGACGGCCGGCGACCCAGGGCGCCTCACCGCCGGGTGGGGTGCGCGAGGCGCTGACCAGCGCGTCGACCCGCGTGACCTGCACGGGCGACATGCCGCCGCCCAGCGCAAGAACCGGCGCCGAACCAGGCTCGGTGGCCGTACGGCCCGCAGGCCCTGTCGAGTCCGCCGTACCGCACAAGGGGAATGCCAAAGCCACCAGGCACCGAAGGAGCCAAGGGCGCAGCACGGGCTCAGCCCCGGGATTTCAGGCTGCTCAGCAAGCCCATGCGACTGGCCTCGAACACGGCCTCGCTGCGCGAATGGACGGCCAGTTTGCCGTAGAGGTTCTTGATGTGCGTCTGCACCGTGTGCATCGTCACCCCCTTCAGCTGCGCGATCTCGGCGTACGAYAGGCCTCGGGCGATCAACTCCAGCACCTCGGCCTCGCGCGGAGAAAGCAGGTCGGCATTCAGGGCATCGGGCGCCTGCGGGGCCCGCGGCGCGACAGTCTGGCGCAGGCGATCCAGCACCTTGCGCGCGATCATCGGCGAGATCGGCGAGGCGCCGCCCTTGACGTCCAGAATGGTCTGCGCCACATCGGCCGGCGTCGCATCCTTGTGGATGTAGCCCACGGCGCCGGCCTMGACACAGGACAGCACCGTGTCCTCGTCGCCGAACACCGACACCACGATCACTTCGCAAGCCGGCTGCGTCGTTGCCAGATGACGCAACAGGTCAATGCCGTTTCCGTCCGGCAGGCCCAGGTCGGTCAGGAGCACGTCGGCGGTGTGCGAGTCGAACCAGTCGCGCGCATGCGCCAGCAATCCGAATGACGCCACCAGCTGCAGCGAGGAGTGGCCGGCGACGCATTCCTCGAAGTAGCCACGAATTTCCGCATCGTCTTCGAGCAGCGCTACCCGCCAGCTGAGTGTTGCCATGGCTAGATCTTCGACTGATTCATGGGCCGGAGCTTAAGGCGCGCGCGCGCCCTGGCGGCAAACCGGGCCTGCGGGCTCACATATTCATGGGAGGTTCTTTTTTGCGACGTGACGCACAAGCCTAGACCAGCCGCTCGATCTTCGACTTGCGCCACACCAGCCGGTAGAACGCCGACTGCAGCACGAGCATCGAGACGAACGCGATCGGGTACGACCACCAGACGCCTTCGAGGCCGATGCGCTGCGACAGCCCGTAGGCGGCCGGTACCTCGATCGCGACGATGCAGAAGATCGAGATGGACATCGGCACGAGCACGGTGCCCGAGGCGCGCATGACGCCGCTGACGACCGACGCGCAGCCGAACACGACGCTGCTCCACAGCATGATGTGCAGCAGGGACTGGGCCAGCTCGATGACCGGCTGGCTGGTGATGAACAGCGCCATCAGGTGGCGCGAGAACAGGTAGCCGATGACGACCAGCGTGCCGGTGATCACGAGGTTGAGCACGATGCCGGTGCGGGTGATGGCCCCGAGCTTGTCGGCGCGGCCGGCGCCGATGGCCTGGGCGCCGAGGATCGACGCGGTGATCGCGATCGACAGCGCCGGGAACTGCACGTAGTTGACGACCTGGTTGACGGCGCCGTAGGCCGCGGTGGCGTCGGAGCCGAAGCGGTTGACGAGGGCGAGCAGCGCGATCTCGGCCAGCGAGATGACGACCATCTGGATGCCGGTGGGCATGCCGATCTTCAGCACGAGCTTCAGCAGCTGCGGCTGGATGCGCAGCGAGCGCAGCAGCTCGCGGTCGGGCGACAGTGGGTGCCTGGCGCGCCGCAGGTGCACGAGGAGGTAGAGCAGGGCGGCGATGAACGACACGATGGACGCAGCGGCGGCGCTGGTGACGCCGAGCTGCGGCAGCCCGCCCCAGCCGCGGATGAAGGCGGGTGTCATCACGCACGAGACGAGGGTCGACAGCAGCAGCGCGTAGAGCGGCGTGACGGTGTCGCCGACGCCGCGCAGCAGCTGCGTGATCAGGATGAACACCATCAGCCCGGGCATCGCGAGCATCATGAGCCGCGCATAGCCGACGGCATCGTCGACCACGTCGGCGGGCGTGCCGAGGGCATGCAGCAGATGTTCGGTGAACACGCCGCCGAACAGCGCGATGACGAGGCCGACGCCGAAGCCGAGCGTGATGGCGGTGCCGGCGATGGCCTTGACCTTGTGCGTCTCCTTCGCGCCCCAGGCCTGGCCGATCAGCACCGAGCCGCCGGCGCCGATGCCGATCACCAGCGTGATGAAGAAGAACACGATCGGGAAGACGGCGGCGGTCGCTGCGAGGGCCCGGGTGCCGAGCATCTGGCCGACGAACACGGCGTTGAAGGTGCCCGACAGGCCCTGCAGCACGTTGCCGACGATCATCGGGCCGAGGAAGGCGAGGAAGATGCGCCACAGGGGGCGCTGGTCTGTGGCGATCGATGGTCTGGTCATGGGGTCGGGATGATGCCAGTGTTCGTTGACTGCCGTGTTGCGCTCAAGCGGGCAAGCTCAGCGCCGCAACAAGCCCACCGTCCGGATGATTGCGCAGCCGCACATCCCCGCCGTGCTCACGCGCAATGCGACGCGCGATCGACAGCCCGAGCCCCGACCCATCGGCATGCATGGTCCGCCCGTGCTCCAGCCGCACGTACGGCTCGAAGATCTCCTCGAGCGAATCTTCCGGCAGCCCCGGCCCGTGGTCCCGCACCAGCACCGAGCACTTGCCATCGCCCAGCTCGGCACCGACCTCGATCTCGCGGCCGTAGCGCAGGCCGTTGTCGATCAGGTTGCCCAGCGCACGCTTCAGCGCCAGCGGCCGGCCCGTCACCGCGATCGGCGGCAGCGACACCGCGATCTTCGCGCCCGAGGCCAGCGCCGCCGAGGTCAGCCGCTCCACCAGCCGGTCCAGCCGCACCTCGGCCAGGTTCTCGTGCACGTCGCTGTCCTTCACGCTCTGCAACGCGCCCTTGACCATCATGTCGAGCTCGTCCAGGTCCTCGTGGAAATCGGCCCGCACCGCGTCGTCGTCCAGCAGCTCGGTGCGCAGCTTCAGCCGCATGATCGGCGTCTTCAGGTCGTGCGAGATGCTGCCGAACAGTCGCTCCCTGTCTTCGACGAAACGCTGGATGCGCGCCTGCATCTCGTTGAAGGCACGCGCGGTGCGCTGCAGCTCCACCGTGCCGGTCTCCGGCACCTGGTTCGGGTGCATCGCGTTGCCGAACTCGCTGGCCGCCTGCGCCAGCCGCGACAACGGCCGCGTCAGGCTGCGCGCCACCAGCAGCACCAGAACCAGTACCGTCATCAGCGTCGCCCCCTGCAGCAACAGCCGGTCGCTGCTCAGCGGGTTCGCGTTGTCGAGGAAGTACGGATCCGGCAAGGTCGTCGCCAGCAGCAGCCAGCCGCCCGGCTCGATCTCGGCCTGGATCACCAGCAGCGGCGCCGGCCGCGGCCGCAGCAGCAGCGAGGCCTCGACCCAGCTCTCGGGCAGCTCGCGCAAGCTGCGGCCATCATCGGCCACCACCAGCGTGTCCGGCCACGCGAACGCGGCCTCGAACGACGTGGTGTCRCCCACCTGCGCCAGCAGCCGCTCGCGTACGCTGCGCACCACCGTCTCCGACAGGCGCGACGGCGCGAACGCACCGGTCGCCACGCGCGCCCGGTTCACGTTGACGAAGAAGCGCGTGCCGCCCATCGTGCGCAGTTGCTCGATCAGCAACGGCCGGTACTGCGCCGGCAGGTCGCGGAAGAAACGGATCGCGCCGGCCGCGCTCTGCGCCGTCTGCTGCGCGGCATCGCGCGCATCGCGCAACGCATTCGCGCGCAGCTGCCAGGCCCAGATCGCCGTGCCCAGCAGCTGGCTCAGCAGCACGCCGGCCACCATCACCAGCATGATCCGCCCGCGCAGCGTGCGCGGCAGCAGCCGCTGCGCCACAGTACGCCAGTCAATCATGCGAGGCCAGCACCTCGACGGAGAACACATAGCCGCTGCTGCGCACCGTCTTGATCAGCGCCGGCTGCTTGCCGTCGTCGCCCAGCCGCTGGCGCAGCCGGCTCACCTGCACGTCGAGCGAACGGTCGGCCGGGCCGAGGTCGCGGCCGCGCGTCTGCTCCATCAGCCGCGCTCGCTCCATCACCTCGCCGGCATGCTCGGCCAGCAGCCGCAGCAGGTCGAAATCCATCGCGGTCAGCGCCAGCGGCTGGCCGTCCGGCCCCGTCACCGTGCGCTCCAGCCGATCCAGCCGGAAGCCGGCAAAGCGCAGGTAGCGCGCTGCCGCGCCGCCCTCGGTCTGCCCGGCGCGCCGGTGGATCGCCTTGATGCGCGCCAGCAGCTCGCGCGGGTTGTACGGCTTGCCGATGTAGTCGTCGGCACCGAGCTCCAGCCCGACGATGCGCTCGGTGTCGTCCGCGCTCGCGGTCAGCATGATGATCGGCAGCGTCGGCGCGCGCTGGCGCACCATCTGGCACAGCGCGAAGCCGTCGGTGTCGGGCAGCATCACGTCGAGGATCACCAGGCTCAGGTCGTCGCGGTAGCGCTCGAAGCCGCTGCGGAAGCTCGCGCCGTCGGCCGCGAGCTGCACCACGTACTGGTGCTTCTCCAGGTACAGCTTCAGCAGCTGCCGGGTCTTCTGGTCGTCGTCGACGGCGAGGATGGTGCGCTTGCGGGCGAGGTTCATGGCGCAGTCTTCAAGGAGAAGCGGGCGATCGCGCCGCGCTGCGGATCAGCGCCACCAGGCGCTCCTGCGCGCGGGCGGGCGTGACGGCGGGGTCCTTCACATAACGGTGCAACGCATCGGCCAGCGCGTCCTTCGTGGCCTCGTCGGCCGCCATCCGGTGCGCGATGCTCGGCAGCAGCGGGCTGTCGGCGCGCTTCAGCGTCTGCCACGAGTCGCGTGCGCATTCGTCGAGCTGGGTGGGGTCGATGTCGTCGCGCACCGGCACCGAGCCCTTGGCCTGGTTGTAGGCGAGCTGCGCCGCCGGCGACACCACCACTTCGGCCATGCGCTCCTGCTCGGCCTCGCGCTTCTTCGTGCCGGCCAGCATCGCCAGCGTGTCGATGCTGTACAGGTGCATGCCGGCGGTGCCCGGCACCGGCGCGCAGCCGTAGTCGCGGCCGGCCTGCGCGCCCCAGGCGGTCAGCTCGCCGCCGGTCCAGTCGCCCATGATCAGCATGCCGGCATCGCCGGTGAAGAGCTGGCGCGCCGACGCGGTCCAGCGCTGCTCGATGGCCGTCTCGCCATTCAGCCGCCGCAGCCAGCGCAGCCGCTCCAGCGCCTTCATCACGCGCGGGTCCTGCCAGGCCTGCCAGCGCTGCGTGGCGGCGAGCTCGGCATACAGCGCCGGCCCGCCCTCGGACAGCAACAGCGTCTCGAACACGGTGGCGATCTGCCACGGCTCGTCGCTCCACGCGAACGGTGCGACGCCGGCGCTGCGCAGCGTGGCCGCCGCCTGCTCGACGTCGCCCCAGCCCTTCGGCACGCCGAGCTTCAGCCGCGCCCACACCCGCTGGTTGTAGAACAGCGTGTTGATGCGGTGCACGCCGAGCGGTGCCGCGACGATGCGGCCGCGGTGCGTGATCACGCGCTGCACCACCGGAAACAGCGACTGGCTCCAGCGGTTGCGCTGCGCCACCTCGTCGAGCGGCAGCACCAGTCCGAGGTCCGACCAGTCGGCCAGCGTGCGGCCGATCACCTGCGCGGCATCGGGCGGGTCGCGCGCCAGCACGCGGCTGTTCAGCACCTTCATCGCGCCGCCGCCGCCGCCGCCGGGAATCGCCGCGTCGTTCCAGGCGATGCCGCGCTTGTCGAGCTGCTGCACCAGCTGCTCGACGGCGCGGCGCTCGCCGGCCGAGGTCCACCAGTGCAGCACGTCGAGGGTCTGGGCCGGCGCGGAGGTCGCCGCACCCGCGAGCAGAAGAAGCGTCAGGGCAAACCCTCGCCACGCGCCTGTCGAATCCCTGCGAATTGCAATGTTGTGTAAGGCGCGGGCCGCGGCACGGCCCTTCGCGGCCCCTGCGCAGGCGCGCAGGGCAGCGTAAGGAAGCGTGAGCGCGTCATGTCGCCTCATGGTTGGAAATCCCTGGAATGACAAGCACTTGGCCTCGTGCAGCGGTGCCGGGCGCGGACCCTCGTGCGGGCCTCGTGTCACACGGCGGCCGATGGTACCTTGCGCCCCGCCCATCCACCGAAGGAGACCACCCCATGACCCGCCCCGTTCGCACTGCACTGGCTTGCGCCGCCCTCGCATTGACGGCGAGCGCCCAGGCCGGCTCGCTCGTCATCGAAAGCTGGCGCACCGACGACAAGGCGCTGTGGGACGAGGTGCTGCTGCCGGCCTTCACGAAGGCGCACCCCGGCATCACGGTGAAGTTCTCGCCGACCGCGCCGCCGGAATACAACTCGGTGCTGAGTGCCCGCCTGGCCGCGGGCAGCGCCGGCGACCTGATCACCTGCCGCCCGTTCGACGTGGCGCTCGACCTCTACAAGAAGGGCCGCCTCGCGAAGCTCGACGGCGAACCCGGCCTCGCGAACTTCCCCGATTCCGCCAAGGTCGCGTGGCAGACCGACGACGGCAAGGACACCTACTGCCTGCCGATGGCCTCGGTGATCCACGGCTTCTTCTACAACAAGAAGATCTTCGCGGACGCCGGCGTCACGCCGCCGGCCACCGAGGCGGAGTTCTTCGCGGTGCTCGACAAGATCAAGGGCCAGGGCAAGGTCGCGCCGATCGCGCTCGGCACCGCCGACCAATGGGAGACCAGCCAGATCGTCTTCACCGGCATCGGCCCGAACTACTGGAAAGGCGAGGAAGGCCGCCGCGCGCTGATCGCCGGCAAGAAGAAGTTCACCGACCCCGAGTTCGTCGACGTGTGGGCCACGATGGCCAAGTGGTCGGCCTACCTGCCCAAGGGCTACCAGGCCGAGACCTACGGCGACTCGCAGAACCTGTTCGCCTCCGGCAAGGCGGCGATCTACCCGACCGGCTCGTGGGACATCGCGTACTTCGAGAAGGAGCCCGGCTTCGAGTTCGGCGCCTTTCCGCCGCCGGTGCGCAAGGCCGGCGACGCCTGCTACATCTCGGACCACACCGACATCGGCATGGGCATCAACAAGGCCGCCAAGAACCCGGCGGATGCCAAGGTGTTCCTGACCTGGCTCGCGTCGAAGGAATTCGCCGAGCTGTACACCAACAAGGCGACCGGCTTCTTCTCGCTGTCGAAGCACGCGGTCGACGTGAAGGACCCGGTGGCGCGGCAGATGATCGGCTGGCGCGCGCAGTGCAAGTCGACCATCCGGCTGAATGCGCAGGTGATGAGCCGCGGCGAGCCGAGCATGGAGAACGAGCTGTGGACGGTGAACTCGCAGGTCCTCAACGGCAAGCTCGCACCGAAGGATGCGGCGCAGCGCATCCAGAGCGGCTTTGCCAAGTGGTACGCCCCCCAGAAGTGATGACGTCCCCCCCGAAGTGCTGCGCGCCTCCCCCCGAGGGGGCGCCCCCGATGGCCCGGCAAAGCCGGTTCCATGGGGGCCGCTGGGTATGAAGCGCTTTCCTTGGCATGCGGTGGTGTTCCTCGCACCGGCCGTGCTGGTCTACAC
>NZ_JBFUFP010000118.1:0-9308 GCF_056403375.1 Rhizobacter sp. P2_H2 | reverse complement strand
CGCAAGGCCAGCGCGCCCTTGCCGATGAAGAACAGCACCAGCACGTGGAACCCGACCGGCATCCAGTCGGCCATGAAGAGGTACAGCACCCCATCGAGGGCGTACACGGCGCCCCCCACGTAGAAGGCCCGCATGCTGCCGCGTTGCGCCATCAGGCCCATCGCGAAGAAGAAGGCCAGCACCAGCGCGTCGAGCGGCAGGCTGACAACCGGCAGCCCGGAGAACAGCGCATCGATGAGGCTGGTGATGCCCAGTCCGACGACGAAATGGGTGTCGCTGCCCGAGTGCTGCATGCCGACGTTCACCGCCGACAGGCCGGCGATCCACCAGAACCAGCGCGCGCCGGACTGGACGAGCGGCATCGATTCGGCCAGCGCGCGGGGTGTCTGCGCAACGGCAGGGGTGGCGACAGGGGCGCCGTCGGTGACAGCGGCAGGCACCGCGGTGGGTTCGGTCATGGGGTCCTCCTCATAGGCGGCCTCGTCGGGCCGCAATCCACGACGATAACAAAGCCCGGCGCGCGGCCTGCTACTTCCAGTCTTTCGGCCTGCCCGCGGCGATCCACCGCTCGCACTCCGCCTGCTTTCTCCCGCGCAGCCAGCCGTCCTTCTCCCAGCCCGCCTTGAAGCACTTTTCCTCCATGGTCATCCGCCCCGAGGGCCCTCGCGGAAACACCAGCCCATCGACCAGCATGCAGCTGCCGAGGCAGGCCACCGCGATCAGCGTGGCGCCAAAAACGGCACTGAAGACGACCTTGATCAATTCCATCGGCGCGCACGGCGCAGCAGCAGCGGCAACCCACCGAGCGCCAGCACGCCGACGCCTGCCAGTGCGCCGGCCTTCACGTACTGCAGGCTCGCCACGAGCAGGTAGACGCTACAGGCGCAGAAGGCCAGCGGCAGCCACGGATGGAGCGGCACGCGAAACGGCCGCGGCACCTCGGGGTACCGGCGCCGCAGCACCAGCAGCGCGCTGCCGCTGAGCGTGAGGAAGCCCCAGTACACCGGCGAGAGGTAGTCGACCATGGTCGCGAAGCCTCCGCGCGTGACGGTGCCCAGGCCCACCAGCGCCACGGCCACCAGGCCGATCGCCGCGATGGCCGCCGGCGGGGTGCCGCGCGAGAGATCCCACCGCGCCAGCCGTTCGCCGAGCGCTCCACCGATCAACCGCGCCTGCTGCAGGTCGCGCGCCGCCGCCCAGGTGGTGCGCGCGCCGGCGACCAGCGTCGCGTTCATCACGGTGACCGAGGTCAGCGCCACCACGCTGACGATCAGCAGCTCGCCCGGCCTGCCGAAGGCCAGCCGCATCAGGTCGGCGGCCGGCGCGTCGCTGCGCGCGAGCCCCTCCAGCCCCAGGCCGCGCAGGTAGGCCGCGTTGGCCAGCAGGTACAGCGCCGTCACCGTCGCCAGGCCCAGCAGCAGCGCATGGACGATGCCGCGCCGGTCGTCGCGCATCTCGGCGGACAGCGTGGCCGCGTCGCTCCAGCCGCCGTAGGCGAGGAAGACGAACACGAAGGCGGTACCGATCTCGACGTGCCCGTCGCGCGACGGCGCGGCCAGCGGCGTGGCCGGCGCAATGCCCTGCCCCCACAGCCACAGCGCCGCGACGCCGAGCGCAAGCAGCCCCGCGATCACCAGCGACATCAGCCCGACCTGCGTGCCCAGGCCGATGCGTACATGGCGCAGGTTCAACGCCGTCAGCACCACGATCGCACCCGCCGCGAACAGGGCGCTGCCGTAGGCGCCCAGGCCGGGGCCGAGCAGGCGGTCGAGCGCCACGACCTGCGCAAGGTAGTCGCCGAACACGAAGGCCAGCAGCGCCATCGAGCCGGTGTGGATGACCGCGAAGCGCGACCAGGCGAACAGGAAACCGGTGCGCGGCCCGAAGGCCAGGCGCAGGAAGTGGTAGTCGCCGCCCGCGTCGGGGAACGCCGCCGCGAGCTCGGCAAAGCACAGCGCGCCGACGAAGGACAGAGCGCCACCGAATGCCCAGACGAGGTAGAGCGCGGTGTCGCTCGCCAGGCTGGCGGCGACCATCGGCGAGGTCTTGAAGATGCCGGCGCCGATCACCATGCCGACGCACACCGACACCGCGTGGCGAACGTCCAGGTGCCGGTGCGGCGTGGCGGCGGAGATCGGTGCGGACATGGGCGTGAAGCTTAGCCGCTGGCGATGCGCGCGCTGCCGCGCATGCATATGCGAACCGCTGCCCGGGTGCCAGCGAGGCTAGATCTGCACCCGCGTGCCCAGCTCGACGACGCAGTTGTGCGGCAGCTTGAAGAAGTCTGCAACGCTGCCGGCGTTGCGCGACATCGCCGCGAACAGCGCCTCACGCCAGTGCGCCATGCCCGCTCCCTGGGTCGGGACGACGATCTCGCGGCTCAGAAAGTACGACGTGGCACCCGGCTCGATCGACAGGCCGTGCAGTGAACAGTGGGCCAGGGCGCGCGGGATGTCCGGCTGGTCCATGAACCCGTAGCTCACCTGCACTCGCCAGAAGCCTTCGACCAGCGGCGTCAGCTCGATGCGCTCGGCATCGCCGATGTGCGGCACCTCTTCGAACTTCACCGTCAGGATCACGTTCTGCTCATGCAGCACCTGGTAGTGCTTCAGGTTGTGCATCAGCGCCTGCGGCACCGTGTCGGGGTTGGCCACCGCATAGACCGCGGTGCGCGGCGGGCGATGCGCCGTGTCGTCTCGCGCCAGCGCGGTGATGAATGGCATCAGCTCCGGGTCGTCACGGCGGATGTGCTCGATCAACAGCTCACGACCTCGCTTCCATGTCGCCATCACGGCGAAGATCGCTGCCCCCATCACCAGCGGGAACCAGCCGCCTTGCAGGATCTTCAGCGAACACGAGATCACCAGCACGGCGTCGACCACCAGGAAGGCCGACGTCGCGGCAACGGCGACCGCCAGTGAATACCGCCAGACGTAGCGAACGACGAAGAAGGTCAGCAGCGTCGTGATGAACATCGTCACCGTGACGGCGATGCCATAGGCAGAAGCCAATGCCGACGAGCTGCCGAAACCTGCCGTGGCGAGAAGCACGGCCACCATCACGGTCCAGTTCACCGTGGGGACATAGATCTGCCCCGCCTCCTTCTCCGAGGTGTTCAGCACGCGCATGCGCGGCAGCAACCCGAGCTGGATCGCCTGCTTGGTCATCGAGTACGCACCCGAGATCACGGCTTGCGATGCGATCACCGAGGCCGCGGTGGCCAGCAGCACCGCCGGGATCAGCCAGGCCTGCGGGAACAGCCGGTAGAACGGGCTCTCCAGCGCCGACGGATCGCGCATCAGCAAGGCCCCCTGCCCCATGTAGTTCAGCGCGAGCGACGGCAGCACCAAGCCCGTCCACGCGATGCGTATCGGGCGTGCCCCGAAGTGCCCCATGTCGGCGTACAGCGCTTCTGCACCGGTCAATGCCAGGACGATCGAGCCCATCACGAGGAACAGGTGCCAGCCTCTCGCCTGCAGGAACGCCACCGCCTCCAACGGGTTCAGTGCCGCCAGGATGCCCGGCTGCTGCACGATCTGCAGCACACCCACGAGTGCGAGCACGAAGAACCACACACTGATGATCGGGCCGAACAGCTTGCCGACCGCCTCGGTGCCGAAGCGCTGGGCCATGAACAGCGCAACGATGATGGCGATCGAGAGGGGCAGGACGTAGGGTTTCAGGGTGGGCGTGATCGCCTCCAGCCCCTCGACCGCGCCCAGCACCGAGATGGCGGGCGTGATCACGCTGTCGCCATAGAAGAGCGCGGCGCCCAGGACACCGGTCAACAGAAGCAAGGTGCGACGCGTCGGTGTCCCACCGGCCGCCAGCGCGGTCAGCGCCATGATGCCGCCCTCGCCCCGGTTGTCGGCACGCAGGATCAGGATCACGTATTTCAGCGTGACCACCACCATCAGCGCCCAGAAGATCACCGACACCGCACCGATGATGTCCGGCGCGTCCAGCGGGACGCCGCTGGCGGGGTGGAACACCTCCTTCATCGTGTACAGCGGGCTGGTGCCGATGTCGCCGTAGACGACGCCCAAAGCCCCGAGGGTCAGCAGGCCGAGGCCCTGACGGTTTCCGTTGCTGTTCACTCTTGTACCGAGGGGTCTCAACCGCGCGTTTATAGCGGATCCATCCAGGCCGGGGCCCGGCCGAGGCTCAGGAGCGTGCAGCATCGAGCGCGAGGTTCAGGCGCAGCACGTTGACTCGCGGCTCGCCGAGGAAGCCGAGCCAGCGGCCTTCGGTGTGCTGCTCGATCAGGTCCTGCACCTGCTGGGGCGACAGCTTGCGCGCCTTCGCGACACGTGCTGCCTGGAAGAGTGCACCCGCGACGCTCAGCTCAGGGTCGAGCCCGCTGCCCGATGCGGTCACCAGGTCGACCGGCACCGGCGCGGTGTTGCCGGGATCGGCAGCGCGCAGCGCCTCGATGCGGCCCTTGACCGCGTCGACCAGCGCCGGGTTCAACGGCCCCAGGTTGGAGCCGCTGGAGGCCGTCGCGTTGTAGGGCGTCGGCGCGGTCGCCGACGGACGGCCCCAGATGTACCTGGGATCGCTGAAGTTCTGGCCGATCAGCGACGAGCCGATCGGCTTGCCGTTGCGCGTGATCAGGCTGCCGGCGGCCTCCTCGGGGAAGGCCACGCGGCCGAGGCCGGTCACGACGAGCGGGTAGGCGGCGCCGGTCAGCGCGGTCAGCACCGCGAACACGACCAGGGCCGGACGAAGGAGGGTGGAAACAGCGGAAGTCATGATGTCGAATCCTTCAGGCGAGGTGCACGGCCGACAGCAGCAGGTCGATCAGCTTGATGCCGATGAACGGCACCACCAGCCCGCCGAGCCCGTAGACGAGGACGTTGCGGCGCAGCAGCGCGGCGGCGCCGATCGCGCGGTACTTGACGCCCTTCAGCGCCAGCGGGATCAGGAACACGATCACGATCGCGTTGAAGATCACCGCCGACAGGATGGCCGACGACGGGCTCGCGAGCCGCATCACGTCGAGCGCGGCAAGCTGCGGGTAGGTGGTCGCGAACGCGGCCGGGATGATCGCGAAGTACTTGGCCACGTCGTTGGCGATCGAGAAGGTGGTCAGCGAGCCGCGCGTCATCAGCAACTGCTTGCCGGTCTCGACGATCTCCAGCAGCTTGGTCGGGTTGCTGTCGAGGTCGACCATGTTGCCGGCCTCCTTCGCGGCCTGCGTGCCGGTGTTCATCGCCACCGCCACGTCGGCCTGCGCGAGGGCCGGCGCATCGTTGGTGCCGTCGCCGGYCATCGCGACCAGGCGGCCGTCGGCCTGGTGGTCGCGGATCATCTTCAGCTTGGCCTCGGGCGTGGCCTCGGCGAGGAAGTCGTCGACGCCGGCCTCCGCCGCGATGGCGGCTGCGGTGAGGCGGTTGTCGCCGGTGATCATCACCGTCCTGATGCCCATGCGGCGCAGTTCGGCGAAGCGCTCCTTGATGCCGCCCTTGACGATGTCCTTCAGCTCGACGACCCCGAGCACGCGGGCCCCGTCGGCCACCACCAGCGGCGTGCTGCCCTTGCGCGCCACCTCGTCGGCGGTGGCTTGCACGTCGGCCGGGAAGCTGCCGCCCAGCGACTCCACATGCCGGCGGATCGCATCGCCCGCGCCCTTGCGCAACGAGCGCACCGTGCCGCTGCCGTCGTCCATGTCGACACCGCTCATCCGCGTCTGCGCGGTGAACGGCACGAACGCGATGCCGTGGCCCGACAGCTCGCGCTCGCGCAGGTTGAACTTCTGCTTCGCCAGCACGACGATGCTGCGGCCTTCCGGCGTCTCGTCGGCCATCGACGAGAACTGCGCCGCGTCGGCCAGCACCTTGTCGCTGACGCCCTTCGCGGGCAGGAACACCGAGGCCTGCCGGTTGCCCAGCGTGATGGTGCCGGTCTTGTCGAGCAGCAGCACGTCGACATCGCCGGCGGCTTCGACCGCGCGGCCCGAGGTGGCGATCACGTTGGCACCCATCATGCGGCTCATGCCGGCCACGCCGATCGCCGACAGCAGCGCACCGATGGTGGTCGGGATCAGGCACACCAGCAGCGCGATCAGCGTGGTGATGGTGACCGGCGTTCCCACGACGTTGCCCACCCGCGCGGCCTCGACGCTGAAGATCGAGAACGGCAGCAGCGTCACGGTGACGACCAGGAACACGATGGTCAGCGCGACCAGCAGGATGGTCAGCGCGATCTCGTTGGGCGTCTTCTGGCGCTTGGCGCCCTCGACCATCGCGATCATGCGGTCGAGGAAGGATTCGCCGGGGTTGACGCCGATGCGCACCACCAGCCAGTCCGACAGCACGCGGGTGCCGCCGGTGACCGACGCGAAATCGCCACCCGATTCGCGGATCACCGGTGCCGATTCGCCGGTGATCGCGCTCTCGTCGACCGAGGCCACGCCTTCGATCACCTCGCCGTCGAGCGGGATCACGTCGCCGGCCTCGACCAGCACGACGGCGCCCTTGCGCAGTTCATCGGCTTCCATCGGATGCCAGGCCGAGCCGTGCAACGGCCGCTCGAGCTTCTTCGCGATCGTCTTGCGCTTCATGCCGCGCAGCGATGAGGCCTGGGCCTTGCTGCGGCCCTCGGCCAGCGCCTCGGCGAAGTTGGCGAACAGCACGGTGAACCACAGCCACAAGGCCACGGCGAGGATGAAGCCCTGCGGCGCCTCACCCTGGCCGCCGAGCGCCTGCACCCACAGCAGCGTCGTGATGATGCTGCCGACGTAGACGACGAACATCACCGGGTTGCGCCACTGCACGCGCGGGTCGAGCTTGCCGAACGCAGAGGCGATGGCCGGCTTCACGAGCGCCGGGTCGAACATCGAGAAATTCTTGACGGTTGTCATTGCGGATTCCACAACATCAGGTGCTCGACCACCGGCCCGAGGGCCAGCGCCGGCACGTAGTTGAGCAAGCCGACCAGCAGCACGCTGCCGATCAGCAGGGTGACGAACAGCGGGCCATGCGTCGGCAGCGTGCCGGCCGTGACGGCCAGGCGCTTCTTCGCGGCCAGCGAGCCGGCGATCGCCAGCACCGGCACGATCACGCCGAAGCGGCCGAACCACATCGCCACCGCCAGCAGCGTGTTGTAGAACGGCGTGTTCGCCGACAGGCCCGCAAAGGCGCTGCCGTTGTTGTTGGCGGCCGACGTGAGGGCGTAGAGGATCTCCGAGAAACCGTGCGCGCCGGGGTTGGCGATGCCCGCCTTGCCGGCATCGGCCAGCACCGCGACCGCGGCCCCGGCCAGCACCAGGATCGGCGTGACCAGGATCGCGATCGAGGTCATCTTCATCTCGTAGGTCTCGATCTTCTTGCCCAGGTACTCGGGCGTGCGGCCGATCATCAGCCCGGCGATGAACACCGCGAGGATCGCGAAGATCAGCATGCTGTACAGCCCGGTGCCGACGCCGCCGAAGACGACCTCGCCGAGCTGCATCAGCACCAGCGGTACCATGCCGCCCAGCGGCGTGAACGAGTCATGCATCGCGTTCACCGCGCCACACGAGGCGGCGGTAGTGGTGGCGGCGAACAGACCGGTGGCGGCGATGCCGAAGCGCGCCTCCTTGCCTTCCATGTTGCCGCCCGGCTGCGTGGCACTGGCCGCCTGGTCGACACCGAGCTGCGCGAGCAGCGGGTTGCCCTGCTGTTCCTGTGCGGTGACGACGACCACCGAGACGACGAAGATCGCCGTCATCGCGGCCAGCACCGCCCAACCCTGGCGCATGTCGCCGACCAGGCGGCCAAACATGAATACCAGCGCGGCCGGGATCAGGAAGATGGCCAGCATCTGCAGGAGGTTGCTCAACGGCGTCGGGTTCTCGTACGGATGCGCCGAGTTGGCGTTGAAGAAGCCGCCGCCATTGGTGCCGAGCATCTTGATCGCCTCCTGCGACGCGACCGGGCCCATCGCGATCGACTGCGGCGCGGCCTGCAGCGTCGTCACGTCCTGGTAGGCGCCGAAGTTCTGGATCACGCCCTGGCCGACCAGCACCAGCGCGAACACCAGCGACAGCGGCACCAGCATGTAGGCGGTGACGCGCGTGATGTCGACCCAGAAATTGCCGATCGACGCCGACGAGCGGGCCGCGAAGCCACGCACCAGCGCGATCACGACGACGATGCCGGTGGCGGCCGAGAAGAAGTTCTGCACCGTCAGCGCGAGCATCTGCGTGAGGTAGCTCATCGTCGACTCACCGGCATAGCCTTGCCAGTTGGTGTTGCTGACGAAGCTGATCGCGGTGTTGAACGACGAGTCGGCGCTGACCGCGGCCATCGCCTGCGGGTTGAGCGGCAGCACGCCTTGCAGGCGCTGCAGCGCATAGACGGCCAGCACGCCGAGCAGGTTGAACACCACCAGCGCGATGGCGTACTGGCGCCAGCCCATGCCGCTGCCGGCATCGACACCGGCCAGTCGGTACAGGCCGTGTTCCGCCTTCACGAACGGCGCGAACCAGCGCGGGAAGCGGCCTTCGGCGACGGCGACCAGCCAGCGGCCCAGCGGCCAGGCCAGCAGTGCAAGGATGACCAGGAAGGCCACCAGAAGAATCCAGGCTTGCGAGTTCATCAGAAGTCCTCCGCCTTCAGCAATGCAAAGACGAGGTACACGAGCAGGCCCAGCGATGCCAGGCCGGCCAGCCCATACAGCCAGCTCATGTGCGTGCTCCCAACTTGTCGCAGCCGATGGCCATGCCGACGATGGCGATGAACATCAGGGCGACGGCTCCCAGAAACAGAAGGTCCATGGACTCCTCACGACGGTGATTCGGATGTCCAGGAGCGTAGGGACGGGCGCATCAAATCGGTATATGGATTCGGGTGCTGCGCATCAAGACGGCGTAAAGACGTCCTGGAGCCGACGCTCGGCTGCACCGCGACCGAGGCCGTGGACGGCCAGGATGCCTGCGAGAAGACCACCGCGCGCGACTTCGTCCAGAAGGTGCTGCGCCAGGCCTTCATCCGGCAGGGTAAACCCCCGCCGCTGCCAACTGTTCGACACAAATCCGTTTCGCGCCGCCCCGCGCTCAAGCCGGTCCCCCTGCACGTCGATATCCGGGCAAGCGTTCGACAGAGACGCCCTTGCATCGCTTCGATGGAGACTGTCATCGTGTCATCACCCCCCGCCGCTGCCGAACGACTGGCCGTCGCCGACGCCGCGCTTGCGCCAGGCCGCGCCCCGCTGGCGTCCCAGGCCTACCAGGAGTTCCTCGAGCAGGCGCAGGTCGGCGTGTTCCTGATCCAGGACGGCCGCTTCCGCTACGTCAACCCGAAGGTGGTGGAGCTGCTGGGCTACAC
>NZ_JBFUFP010000117.1:0-9424 GCF_056403375.1 Rhizobacter sp. P2_H2 | reverse complement strand
CCGCCTCGAACGCGCAGCGGCCTTCGAGCAGCGCCATCACCGGGAACAGCTCGTCGGCATCGTCCTCCGACAGCTCGGTCACCTTGCAGCCCTGGCGCGGCACCAATTCGACCAGCCCTTCGGCGGCCAGCACCTTCAGCGCTTCACGCAGCGGCGTGCGGCTGATCTTCCAGTCGCTGGCCAGTGCGAGCTCGTCGATCCACTGGCCGGGCGCCAGCTGGCGCTCGAACACCATGTTGCGCAGGCGAGCGGCCACTTCTTCGTGAAGCGATGCTGGGCGCAGAGGTGTCGGGTCGACCATGGGGTTCTCACCGGTGGGCCGCCACGGTGCGGCGGTTCGGATGACTCTAAATCCAGTAATTCATAATTACAAGAGGGGCTGCGACAAAGACAAACCCTGAGTGCGCGGCGCGGTGTGCTCGCTACAGTGTCCGCGTGCCAGACACCCCTGAATTCCCGACGCCGCCGACCTTGCCGGCCGATGCCGACGCGCTGCTGAAGCTGGCCGCGCGCAGCATGTTCGACACGCTCGCGCGCACTGCGATGGGCATGCTGGTGGTCGATCGCCGGCACCGCATCGTGTGGATCAGCGAGGGCTACAAGCGATTCCTGCCGGCGCTCGGCCATGCGGAGGACGACTTCGTCGGCCGGCTGGTCGAGGAGGTGGTGCCGAACACGCTGATGGCGCACGTGATCGACAGCGGCCAGCCGATGCTGGTGGACCTGCTGACCAACCAGGCCGGCACCTTCCTCGTGAGCCGGCTGCCGCTGCGCGACGAGCGCGGCGAGGTGATCGGTGCGATGGGCATGGTGCTGCTCGACCACCCCGAGACGACGATGCAGCCGCTGATCACGAAGTTCAGTCACCTGCAGCGCGAGCTGGACGATGCGCGCCGGCAGCTCGCCGCGCAGCGCCGGCCGAAGTTCACGGTGGCGAGCTTCATCGGCGCGAGCCCGCAGGCGATGGAGGTCAAGCGGCAGGCGCGGCGCGTGGCGCAGACCGACAGCACGGTGCTGCTGCTGGGCGAGACCGGCACCGGCAAGGAGCTGCTCGCGCATGCGATCCATGCGGCGAGCACGCGGGCCTCGCGCGCGTTCGTCGGTGTCAACATCGCCGCGGTGCCCGACAGCCTGCTCGAGGCGGAGTTCTTCGGCGTCGCGCCCGGCGCGTACACCGGCGCAGATCGCAAGGGCCGCGACGGCAAGTTCAAGCTGGCCGATGGCGGCACGCTGTTCCTGGACGAGATCGGCGACATGCCGCTCGCGCTGCAGTCGAAGCTGCTGCGCGTGCTGCAGGAGCAGGAGGTGGAGCCGCTGGGCAGCAACACGGTGCAGCGCGTGGACGTGCGCATCATCGCGGCGACCAGTCGCGACCTGCCGGCGATGGTGGCCGACGGGCGCTTTCGCGCCGACCTGTTCTACCGGCTCAACGTGCTGCCGATCCGGCTGCCGGCGCTGCGCGAGCGCATGGCCGACCTGGAGGCCTTGATCGAGGCGCTGGCCGATGACATCGCGCGGCGCAGCGGGCTGCCGCACAAGAGCCTGGAGCCGGATGCGCTGGCGCTGCTGGCGCGACACCGCTGGCCGGGCAACATCCGCGAGCTGCGCAACGTGCTGGAGCAGGCGACGCTGATGACCGATGACATGACGCTCAGCGCGCGGCATTTCAGGCACGTGGCGGCGCAGGACAGCGGTGGGTTGGCGATCGAGGCGGCGCTGGAACCGTTGCCGGTTCCCGTGAGGGTGTCGACGCCGAAGTCACTGCCGCAGGCGATCGCCGAACTGGAATGCCGCGCGATCCGCGAGGCGCTCGCGGCGACCGGCGGCAACAAGCTYGCGGCCTCGCGGCTGCTGGGGATCTCGCGGGCGACCTTGTACGAGAAGCTGCCGCATCTGAACGGGTAGGTCTTCCCCGATCGAAACCCGAAAGAGCCTCGCAATGGAATAGCGATGGATCTGCACAATTCGCGCCGTGAGGCTTGGCAGTTTGTCAACAACTGTCCACCAGCCGCGACACGCACTTGCGGCGGTCATTTCGTTCCAGTCTAATCCGCGCACTCCGCAGTCGATCCCCTCCCACGAAGAGGGCACGACGGCGGTCATGTCAAGGTACGCAAGGTCATTCGGAGGAACGCAATGTCAAGTGGATGGAAGCGCCTGCGGGCGCTGGCGGCGCCATGGGCGCAAGCCAAGGCGAAAGCGATCGCCATGATGTGGTCGGTGGCGGTGGCGCTGCTGTGCATGGGTTGGATCGGCAGCGCGCAGGCGACCGACGTCCTGGATCCGTACTGGCACTACATCTCGGAGCCCTTCGCGGACGCGGAGTCGCCACAGGGCAGCTGCGACCTGATGGCCGCAAGATTTGGCGGACCGCTGGTCTTTCACGCGGTGCCGGTCGGATTCGGCCAGGGGAAATGGGTTGTCGGCGAGTGCTGGACGGCGGACCCCGTCAGCCCGGCAGCGTTCTCTGCGGTGTTCCACGTCGCAACCTGCCCGCCCGACTACGCGCTCGTCGACTACCCGGCTGCGCCCGATGCCGCGAGCTGCCAACTCGGTGGCGAAGTGGTCGACATCCCGGTGGCGCTCTCCCCACCGCCGCCCGAATGCGATGTCTGCAAGGGCAACCCGATCTACCCGCTGCGCGGCGTGAAGCATGAGGAGGTGGACACGGGTCTCGTGATCGGGCGCACGACGCTGACGTTCAGCTACGACACCACCAGCAAGACGCCGAAGACGCCGAAGGTCTATGCCAGCGTTCCCGGCCTGGAGCAGATCGGAAGCGTCCTCGGCAGTTCTCTGTGGTACAGCAACCTGCACCGCAGAGGGACTGTGCGTACCTACAGTGGCGGGACCGTCCTGCCGGTGGTCGCCGTCTTTCCGCGGGGATACGCGCAGGTGATCTCGATGCCGCGGGCAGCGGACGGCACCTTCGCGGCGGAGCCGGGCGACGCCGATCGACTCATGTCGATCGCGGGTGGAGGCCATCGCTACAACGACAGCAAGCACAACGCGCAGGAGATCTTCGACGCCGCCGGCGTGTTGACGAGCATCGCGTGGACCGACGGCACGCTGGCCAGCTTCACGTACAGCGACGGCACGACGCCGGCGAGCATCGCGCCGGCGCCGGGCCTGCTGATCGGGGCGATGGACAACCGGGGGCACAGCCTGAGCTTTCGCTACGTCGCGGCGGGAGCGTTGACGCGCCTCGCCAGCATCACGGACGCCGCCGGACAGTCGACCACCCTCGGCTACGACAGCCAGAACAGGCTGATGGGCATCACGTGGTCCGATGGCACGACGCGCAGCTTCCTGTACGAGAACAGCGGCCTGCCGTGGGCGCTGACGGGTGTCAGCGATGAACGGGCGAAACGGTACTCGACCTTCACCTACGACATCGAGGGCCGTGCGATTGCCACCGAGCACGCCGGCGGGGTCGACCGCTACAGCGTGAGCTACACGACACCGCCGGCCATCCAGGTCGACCAGGTGGCGTACCCAGGCGGAGTCGCCCGGTACTTCAGCTGGGTGCAGCCGCAAGGTGTGGTGATGACCGAGCCGAGCGGGCAGACGACGACGTGGAGCACGGTGAGCGTGAACGGCAAGAACCAGTTCAGCTCGCAGAGTCAACCCGCCGGCGCGGGGAGCCTGGCGAGCAGCCGCAGCCAGTCGTATGACGCCAACGGCCGGGTGGCCAGCAAGGACGATTTCAACGGCAAGCGCAGCTGCTACGTGCATGACGCGACCCGCGGCCTCGAGGCCGTTCAGGTGACGCGCCTGGGCAGCGAGCTGAACTGCACATCCGTCACCGGCCCGGGCGCCAACCTGCCCGCCGGTGCGGTGAAGGTCAGCACGCAGTGGCACCCCGACTGGAACCTGCCGATCCGGGTGGCCGCGCCAGGGCAGCTCACGACGAGCGTGTACAACGGTCGACCTGACCCATTCAACGCAGAAGCCATCGCAAGTTGCGCGCCGGCTGGTGCAACGCTGCCGGACGGCAAGCCGCTCGCGGCACTGTGCAAGCGTGTGGAGCAATCCACGGCCGATTCGAACGGCAGTACCGGTTTCGCACTCCGAGCTGGTGTGCCTTCGGGACCGTCCGTGGATTCCACCGTGAGCCTGCTGCTGCATGCCGATGGTGCCCAGGCCTCGACGGTCATGACCGACAGCAGTCCCAGCGCGAAGAGCGTGACCGCCGCGGGTGGCGCACAGCTCAGCACGACAACGAGCCGCTTCGGGCCGAGCTCGATCCGCTTCAACGGCGGCGATTCGCATGTCGCCGCGCAAGGTGCTGATGCCTACAACTTCGGCTCAGGCGACTTCACGGTGGAATTCTGGGTGTACCTGGACAGTGCGTCCATCAACTACCGAGGCTTGGTGGTCCATGACCAGATCGGCGGGGTTCGGGGTTGGTTGATCTACACGGAAACCTCCGGTGTTCCGCAGGCCGGTGCGCTGAGTGCGGCGATCTGGTCCGGTTCGACGGCCTACTCGGTGCAAGACACCGTGCCGCTGCCTCTCAACACGTGGCATCACGTCGCACTCGTCCGTTCAGGCCAGACGCTTGCGCTGTATCGCAATGGCCAGCCCGTGGGCACGCCGGTGAACGTAGGCAGCGCGGCGACCGGTGATGTGCAGGAGCCGGCCGTCATCGGGGCGTTGCAAGGCATGGGTGCAGTGCTGTCCAACTCGACTTTCTCGGGCTACGTCGACGAGGTACGCATCACCAAGGGCCTGGCCCGCTACGCCGCTGCCTTCACCGTGCCAACGGCGCCGTTCGTTGCCGTGTCCGACGCCGTGCCACCTCCTGAAGCACCGACGACCGGCACGCCGCCGTTGCTGCAGACGCAGGTGCCCAGCCGCGTCAGCGAGTGGACCTATGACGCCGATGGCCGCGTGCTGACCGCGACCGATCCAGATACCGGCACGACCACTTTCGCGTACCACGCCGAGACGAATGACGATCACCAGCGCGGAGATCTGAAATCGATCACCACCTCGCTCGGCAAGATGACCACGTTCGATCGCTACAACCGCTACGGCCAGGTGCTGCAGAGCACCGACCCGAGCGGCGTTGTGACCGTGAACACCTACGACCTGCGGCAGCGCCTGCTGACGAACACGGTCGGTGGCGAGACGACGACGTATGSGTACGACGAAGCGGGTCAGCTGAAGAAAGTGACCTTCGACAACGGCACCTGGGTTGGCTTCGACTACGACGATGCGCACCGACAGGTGGCGGCATACGACCACAAGGCCAACCGCATCGACTACGTGCTCGACAACGCCGGCAACAAGACGGACGAGCGTGTGAAGGACCCGGCCGGCGCGCTCAAGCGCGGCCTGGTCCGGGCAATGGACGCACTGGGCCGTGCGCAGCAAAGCACGGGCAGGGAGTGAGAACATGAACAAGACGATGAACCACAAGCTGATTGCTGCGGCCGTTTCGGCCTTGCTGACCTCGACCGCAGCGATGGCTCAAGTTCCACCCCCACCGGTGTCACCCATTCCGGTGACGACCTACGAATACGATGCCGAGGGCAATCCCACCAAGGTGACGAAGGCCCCGAACAGCCTGAACCTGCAGAACAAGGCGAGCTACGACGCGCAGTACCGCGTGAAGGAAYTGACCGAYCCGMGGAACGGCAAGACYGCGATCGAGTACGACGGAGGMGGCAGGCCGACGAAGGTGACCGACCCGCGCAACCTGGTCACGCARTACCCGCGCAAYGGCTTCGGCGATGCGACGCAGCTGATCAGCCCGGACACCGGCATCACCAACATCACCTACGACGCRGCMCGSCGGCTGAAGACCCGCACCGACAGCCGYGGCGTCACCGARACCTACACCTACGACCTGGAAGGGCGGCCGACCAGCGTCGTCTACAGCCAGAGCGGMCARGCSAGCCAGACCAYCACSTGGAGCTGGGACCTCACCGGCSCGGACTACACCTACAGCATCGGCCGGCTCAGCCGSGYSGATCACCCSARCGGCTTCGCCCGTKTSARGTACGACCCRCGSGGCCGGATCACCGAAGCCGTGCAATCGGTGAACGCCAAGGCCGGTGCGAACAYCGTGCCGATCCARACGACGGTGAAGTACGCCTACTCGCACGGCGACCTGATGACSATCACCTACCCGTCGGGCCGGGTGCTGGTGATCACGCGTGACACCGGCGAGCTCAACGCGATGAGCTTGGCCAAGGATGCAGGCAGCACGCCCATCCCGCTGATCAGCAACGTGAAGTGGGAACCCTTCGGCCCGGTGAGTGGCTGGGACTGGCACATGACCAGCGGCCTGGTGAATCATACGCGGCAGTTCGACCTGAGCGGTCGCATCGTGCGCTACCCACTGGGCAATGTGCTGCGCGATGTGAGCTACGACGCGGCTGACCGCATCACCGGCTTCACGCACCTGCTGGCCAGTGACGGCACGCCGCAGCCGGCGCTGAACCAGGGCTTCGCGTATGACGAAAACAGCCGACTGACCAGCATCATCACGTCGGCATCGAGCTGGTCGATCGCCTACGACCCGAACGGCAACCGCACGAGCGTGAGCCTGAACGGCAACCCGAGCGACTACACGACCGAGGTGACGAGCAACCGGCTGACGAGCATCACGAATCCGGCCAGAAGCTTCACCTACGACAACGCCGGCAACACGACCAACGACAGCGCAGGCTACACGGCAACCTATGGCCTGAACGGCGCGATTGCGAGCATCACGAAGGCGGGCGTCACCGGCAGCTACGACTACGACGCGGAGCGCCGGCGCATCCGCAAGGTGACGAGCACCGGCGAGGTGGTGATCTTCGTGTACGACCTGGAGGGCCGACTGCTGGGCGAATACGACCAGACCGGCAAGGCGCTGCGCGAATACGTGTGGCTGGACAACATCCCGGTGGCGATGTTCATGCCGGACCCGGCGAACGCGAGCAATCCGAACGCTCCGCCGCTGGTGTTCTACATCCACGCCGATCACCTGAACGCACCGCGTATCGTGGTGGACCAGAACGGCGCCAAGCGCTGGCGCTGGATGGCCGAGCCGTTCGGCACGACGGCGCCAGAGACCAATCCCGAGGGGCTTGGGGCCTTCACGCAGAACATGCGGTTCCCGGGGCAGTATGCGGATGCGGAGAGCGGACTCTGGTACAACTACTTCCGAAACTACGATTCCTCCCGCGGCGGATATCCGCAAAGTGACCCCATCGGGCTGGCGGGAGGGAGTCCGTCCACATACACGTACGTTGACGGTAACCCATTGGTCGGCACGGATCCACTTGGACTTTTCGACTTTGGCAGCTCTCAGCAGACTCTGCAAACGCTTGCGCCCGCTGCAGGGGCTGTTGGCGCAGGAGGAGCTGCAGCTGGTGTTCCTTTGGCTGTTGCCGGGGCTGCTGTGGCAGCAGCAGGCGCTGGCGGCATCGGAATAGGTATTGGAATCAATAACACGTGGGAGCATTTCACCGGCCAATCCCCCGGTGGCAGCTTGTACGACTTATTGCATCCGGAACCCGTATCAAGCGTTCCAGCGATTAACTTTAAAGATTCAATGCACGATGCGTACTCAAGAATCTGCAGTGCTCCTCCCCCTCCGAATTTGGACAAGTGCGAGAACATGCGATGGCAAATCCGCAAGCTGCGCATGTGCATCACAGGTAGAAAATTGTGGGAAGGCAATTGGGGACCGGGGCGTGGCCACGATGACCAGATTCGGCAAAAAGAAAAGGAACTGGAGAAGTGGGAGCGTCGCCTCAAGAACGCTTGGGATTGCAAGAAGGATTGTCCATAATTGGAGGCGGTAATGAATATTGATCTATCTCTATGTAATRAATGGACGCCAGCCCCTGACGACTTGGATGAGGCTTGGGCTTGGCGCACCTTGAATGGCCTTGGGCGCACGCGTGCCATTCAAATGCTGGTCGATAGTCCCTCGACCTTGCCAGAGGTGCTGTACTACTCGAAAGGCAGTTGCTTCCTCTACTATTTGGGTGTCCTTGTTGATTACCTTCTGTCTGAAGAGGCGAAAGCGAATTTCGCTGCAGCCGCAGGATTCATGAATTTGCTCAACACGAGGCATCCATCTCCGACTGCCTTCGTTGGCACAGCTGGCATTTCCTTGTTGGAAGGCGCCCGCCAGATTGCCGCAAGGCAAGATTTCTATGACGCAGATGAGGATATCTTTGGTAGCTTTCCCGAGCTATATGAACGTTATGCCCTTGGTTCAGATATTAGTTTGACTTGAGCGGCGTCACCGTGAGGTGTGTTTGCGCGACGTGCCGACGCGATATCACCTGGGTGCCAAGTGGACCAAAGACATGTATGACTGGTAGTCAGCCCCGGTGCAGCGACCTCACACGTTTCTTTGCACACCTGCAACCCACCCGATACGCTCTCCCGCGACGATCGCATCGTCCAGGAGATCGACATGGCAACCATCCAGCGATTCGTGTTGACCGGTGCGATCCTCGCGCTGGCCGTTCTTTCAGGCGTGTCCCAGGCCCAGGAGCGCCACGGCCGCGGCGGCCCGCCCCCCGGCTACCGCTCGCCGCACTGGCAGTTCGACAACCGCTACCACCACGACCACTATTACCCGTCGCGCGGCTACGTCGCGGCGGCGCTGCCGGGCGGCAGCATCAGCATCGGGTTCCACGGCGGCAACTACTTCTACCAGGGCGGCGTCTGGTTCCGCCCGCAGGGCCCGCGCTACGTCGTCATCGCGCCGCCGATCGGCATCGTCGTGCCGCTGCTGCCGCCGGCCTACACCACGCTCTACATCGGCGGCGCGCCGTACTACTACGCGAACGGCGCCTACTACGCGACCGCGCCGGGCGGCTATGCCGTCGTCGAGCCGCCGCCGGGGGCCGATGCCGCTCAACCGGCACCGGTTCTGCCGCCGCCGAAGCCCGCGCCGGATCCCATCCTCTACCCGCGCAACGGGCAGAGCCCGGCGCAGACCGAGGCCGACCGCCAGGAATGCAACCGCTGGGCGACCACGCAGCCGTCGGCGATGGCCGATGCCTCGGTGTTCCAGCGCGCGGTGGCCGCCTGCATGGACGGGCGCGGGTACACGGTTCGCTGACAGCGAGAAGGGCTTCGATACCTCAGCCTGAACGGGTGGAGGTATGCGGAGTTCGTGCCACCCCCGCGCATGGGCGGTTGTGGGCAGAGGGTGTGGCCGTTAAGTTTCGGCTCCACTCCCTCTTGTCCGACCGATGCGCCTGCCCACCCTCCTGCTGCTGCTCTGCTGCCTCACCGGCACGGTGCGGGCGCAGGCAGACGCCCTCGCCACGTCAGATGACCTGCTGGTCCGCCTGACCCGCGACGAGGCTGTCGCCTACGAGAACGGCGAAGGCGTGCCGCGCGATCCGGTGCGCGCCGCGCAGCTGTACTGCCAGGCCGCCCGCCAGGGCGACGCCGAATCGCA
>NZ_JBFUFP010000116.1:0-9430 GCF_056403375.1 Rhizobacter sp. P2_H2 | reverse complement strand
GGCCAGCAGCGCGCTGAACGGCGAGACCGTCAGCGACCGCGACACCGCGCGCCGCACCGCGCTGCGGCTGGCCGAGCTCTTCAAGCGCCAGGGCTACCAGGAGAACTACGTCAACGGCAATTTCGAGGACTACGTGTCGCAGGGCATCGGCAAGACGCCGCTCGCATGGATCTACGAGAACCAGATCGTCGGCCATGCGCTCGCCAAGGGCGGCATCGGCGGCGGCATGGTGCTGCTGTACCCGCAACCCACCATCACCAACAAGCTGGTGTTCGTCGCCACCAGCGAGCGCGCGAAGGCGCTCGGTGCGCTGCTGTCGAACGACGCCGAGCTGCAGGGCATCGCGCTGCAGCACGGCTTTCGCATCGCCGATGCCGACCGCTTCGCGAAGGCCGTGCAGCCGACCGGCCTCGCGGTGGAGACCCGGCTGACGCAGGTGGTGGACCCGCCGTCGTTCGAACTGATGGCGGAAATGATCGACGTGGTGACGAAGGAGATGGGTCAATGAGGCTTGCCCTGCGTGTCTCGCTCGTGGCGCTGTTGTGCATGGCCCTCGCCGGCTGCGACCGGCCGGCGGCCGACACCGCCGCCACGCCAACACCGCCACCGCCGCCCGCAGCACCGGCGCTGCAGGTGCTGGCCACCACCGACCTGCGCGACATCGAGCCGCTGCAGCAGATGGTGCTGAAGGCCACCGGCGTGAACCTGCAGTTCCGCTTCGGCGGCACGATGGAGAGCACCGAGGCGGTGCTGAACGGCCAGTCCGGCGCCGACCTCGCCTGGTTCGCCAACGCCAAGTACCTGCTGTCCGACGCGCAGGGCCAGTCGCGCGTGAAGCTGCAGGAGAAGATCATGCTGTCGCCGATCGCCCTCGGCCTCAGCGAATCGGCAGCCCGCCAGCTCGGCTGGGACCGGCCGGAGCGCGCCGCCAAGGTCACCTGGAAGGACATCGCCGCCGCGGCGAAGGCCGGCAAGCTGAGCTACGCGCTGTCCAACCCCGCCACCTCGAACCAGGGCTTCATGGCCTTGCTGGGCGTGGTCGCGAGTGCCGCCCAGAAGACCGACGGGCTCGGCGCGGCCGACGTCGACCGCGGCGCCATCGCGGCGTTCCTGAAGGGCTACCGGCTGCCGGGCGACAACTCCACCTACCTTTCCGAGAAATTCATCGAGCGCCAGGGCATCGACGTCAACGCCTTCATCAACTACGAGAGCTGGCTGCTGGGCCTGAACCAGTCGGGCAAGCTGCGCGAGAAACTGTTGCTCGTCTACCCGCACGAAGGCGTGAGCACGGCCGACTACCCGCTGCTGCTGCTGAACGACGCCCGGCGCGACGACTACCTGAAGGTGGTCGCCTACCTGAAGGGCGAAGCGGCGCAGACCTGGCTGGCCCGCCAGACGCTGCGCAGGCCGGTGCTGCCGGAGGTGGCCGCGCAGGTCGCCGACATCCTGCCGCGCGACGCGATGCGCATCGAGCTGCCGTTCTCGCCCGACCGCGCGCTGGCCGACGGCCTGATCGACGCCTACCTGAACGAGTTCCGCCGCCCGATCGCGTCGACCTTCGTGCTGGACACCAGCGGCAGCATGGAGCGCGACGGCCGCCAGCAGCAGCTGATCCAGGCGCTCGACTACATCGCCGGCGTCGACCGCTCGCTGACCGGGCGCATCGCGCGGCTGACGAACCGCGAGCGGCTGTGGATGCAGCCGTTCTCGGACAACCCGTACGACCTGCAGCGCTTCGAGATCCCGGCCGGCGCCCCGGCCGCCCGCGGCGTGCAGGTGATCGAGGACAGCGAGGCCAAGCAGAAGGCGCTGGCGCAGGTGCGGKCCTTCGCGGCCGGCCTGAACATGCGCGGCGGCACCGCCTTGTTCGACGCGGTGCTGAAGTCGCTGAAGAACATGGCCGACGAGAAGCAGCGCAACCCCGGCTACCAGTATTCGGTGGTGGCGTTCACCGACGGCGAGAACAACAAGGGCCGCACGTTCGAGGAGTTCAGGCGCGACTATGAGCAGTTGCCCGAGGACGCCCGCTCGATCCCGGTCTTCATGGTGCTGTTCGGCGACGCCAACGAGAAGCAGCTGCGCGAACTGGTGAAGGTGACCGGCGGCCGGCTGTTCGATGCGCGCAAGACGCCGCTGTACGGCGTGTTCAAGGACATCCGTGCCTACCAGTAGCTCGCTCGGCAGCCGCCTGCTGGGCGTGCTCACGTCGGCGCCGAACTGGATCGGCCTCGCGCTCGCGAGCATCGCGCTGGTGTTGAAGGGGTTCGGCCTGCTCGGCAACGCCGCGTTGCCGGTGGCCGTGCTCGGCTACGCGGCCGGGTTCGTCGTCGGCGGGCTGTGGCTGGGTTTCCCGACGCTGTCGCGGCCCGGCTGGGAGGCCCTGCAGTTCAGCGACGACGGCGACACGCGCGAGGCGATGGAGCGTGCCCTGCAGGGCGTGCGCGGGCTGACCCAGTACAACCCCGACGACCGCCTGCCCGCCAGCCTGCAGACGCGCGTGCTGGAGCTGTGCAAGGCGCTGGACGCGCTGCGCCGGCAGTGGGAGCGCTCGCGCGGCCACCTGTCGCTGGACGACGGCTTCGACGCGCGCCGCATCGCGATCGTCCACCTGCCGGAGGCGCTGAACGCCTACCTGTCGATCCCGCCGTCGTATGCCCGCACCCGCACGCTGTCGAACGGCAAGACCGCGCTCGACACCTTCGCGCAGACCCTGGCGCAGCTGGAGGCGAACGTGGCGCAGCTCGCGGACGACCTGGCGGCACAGGACGCCCAGGCCTTCCTCGCGCATTCGCAGATGCTGTCGCGCGAGCTCAGGCCGCCACCAGCACCGTCCGGCGAACCCGCCGCACATTGAAGGCGCTGGCGATCAGCACGCCCTGCACCACCGCGATGCCCAGCCAGACCTGCGCCGGACGGTGCCAGTCCATCAGCGTGCCGAACAGCAGCGGCGCGATCGCCTGGCCGATGTCCAGGCCCGAATAGACGACGCCGTAGACGCGGCCGGTCGCGTTGTCGGGCGCCGAGCGCTTGACGATCAGGTCGCGCGACGGCCCGGCGATGCCGGCCGCGAAGCCCATCGCCCCGAACAGCACCGGCACCGCCAGCGCCGGGATCTCGGCGAAGCCCACCACCAGCGCGATCGCCGCGGCCACGCCGAAGCCGGCACCGACGATGCGCTCGCAGCGCGCCGGGTCGGTCACGAGGAAGCCGCCGACCACCATGCCGCCGGCGCTGCACACCATGTAGACCGTCAGGCAGACGGCCGCCAGCTGCGTCGGCACCTCGTGCAGCAGGCGCGCCGCCTCGGGCGCGAAGGCCTGCACGCCGCTCAGCGCCATCGCATAGAAAAAGAAGAACGCGAAGCACATCCAGACCGCCGGGATCGACAGGAAATCGAGGCTGCCGCCGGCCGCCGCTTTCGCCGCGGCGGCCTTGGGCGAGGCCGCGATGTCGTCGAGCGCCAGCTTCTCGCGGTTGAACCACAGCACGATCAGCACCGCGAACGCCAGCACGCCGGCGCAGGCCAGCGCGACGCGCCACGAGTACGCGAGCGTCAGCGGCACCAGCATCGCCGGCGCCAGCGCCCAGCCCAGGCTGCCGGTGATGCCGTGCACGCTGAACGCGTGGCCGAGGCGCGACGGGTGCACCTTGCGGTTCAGCAGCGTGAAATCGACCGGGTGGAACACGCCGTTGCCGATGCCGGCCAGCACCGAGAACGCCGCCAGCATCCACCAGCTGGTGCTGATCGAGAAGCCGAAGGCCGCCAGCCCCAGCAGCGCCAGGCCCGCGAACAGGATCGGCCGCGGGCCGAAGCGGTCGACGATGAAGCCCGACAGCGCCTGCGTGATGCACGAGACGACGAAGAAGATCGACATCAGCAGCCCGAGCTCGGCATAGCCGACGTTGAATGCATCCTTCAGCCACGGGAACAGTGGCGCCAGCAGCAGCTGGCTGAAGTGACTGATGCTGTGCGCCAAGCCGACCAGGCCGATGACGGTGGCGTCCTTGCGCAAGGCGGGTGCCGGGGCGGCCAGGGTGTTCATGCAGGAGTTCGGCAGGTGGAATCGAGCCCCGATGGTAGGCAGTGACGAGGCGGCCGGATTGCGATAGCCTGTCAATCCTTGTCGAGATCCTGCCAACCATGAGCACACCACCATGAGCACGCCACCGATAGGCCCGCTCACCCCCCACCTGTACATGCCGACGCCGCAGCGGCCGCTGCGCGCGAAGCAGCACCACCTGGGCACCGACACCCGCGTCGTGCCGCACGACCACCCGTGGGCGCAGGTCGCGCTGTCGTCCACCGGCGTCGTGCGGCTGACGATGGAGCATGGCACCTACCTCGTGCCGCCGTCACGCGCGCTGTGGATCCCGGCTGGCATGGAGCACGCCGTCAGCGTCGTCGAGGATGCCGACCTGCGCACGCTGTACCTGCTGCAGCCGCGCGGGCGCAGCGGCCCGGGTGTCGCGCCGGGCGAGCAGGCGCCGTGGCGGCAGTGCCGGGTGCTCGAGGTGTCGGAGCTGCTGCGCGCGCTGGTGCTCGAGATGAACGTGCAGCCCGACGGCGGCGGCCCGCCGCTCGGCGCCGGCGAACTGCAGCGCGAGCAGCGGCTCTCCGCGCTGATCCTCGACGAGCTGCGCCGGGCCCGCCCGGTGCGCCTGGGCGTGGACCTGCCGGCCGACAAGCGGCTGCGCACGCTGTGCGAGGCGGTGCTCGACGATCCGACACGCCACGCCACGCTCGACGGCTGGGCCAGGGACACCGGCGCGAGCCCGCGCACCGTCGCGCGCCTGTTCCGCCAGCAGCTCGGCACCACCTTCGTCCAGTGGCGCCAGCAGGTGCTGCTGGCCAAGGCCTTGTCGATGGCGGCGCGCAAGCAGCCGATGGGCGTGATCGCGGCCGAGCTGGGCTATGCGAGCGCGAGCGCGTTCAGCGCGATGGTGCGGCGCTCGGTGGGGGCGCCGCCGAGCCGTTTCTTCAGCTGAAACGGGCCGAGCGCCGGGCCGCCCCAGGCCGGCCCGCATCCCCTCGGGGGATCGGTCGATGTACTCATCGACAGAGGGGCCGTCATTCACCTCCCCCCGCAAGGGGGTAGCCAAGTTGGGGATGTCCGGACGCGAACATCCCCCTAGACTGGGCCGGACTCAACTGCCGGGAGCACCCATGTTGTCATCGCTGTTCGGAGACCTGCGCGGCGACCAACCCGAGGATCGCCAGCCCGGCTTCGCCGCCACCTCCCTCATGGAGAGCGTCGCCACCGAGGTGAACGACCAGGGCCAGATGGTCGATCGCCACCTGCGCGACCTGGTCGTCACCGGCTCGGCGGCACAGGCGATCCGCGAGCATTTCGCGGCCACCCGCGCCGACCTCGAAACCGCCACCCGCCACATCGCGCTGCACGACCCCACCGGCGTGTGGGCCGGCGCGGTCGTGAAGGCGCTGTCGGATGCGAGCGGTCGGCCGATCGAGCGGCTGCACCTGCGCGAGCACACCACGCTGCGCACGCTCGCGATGATCGAGCGCACCACGCTCGAACGCCGCGACGAAGGCCTGCTGCGCATCTACCACGCCGACGTGCGCGCACCCGGCCCCGACAACGCGGCGATCCCGATCGCGCTGATGGAGCGCAGCCACATGACCGCGGTGATCGTCGGCGCGATGCAGCCGCATGCGGTCGACGGCATGCTCAACACCCTGTACGCCGCGGTGAACCAGCCCGGCTGGCGCTGCCCGACGCTGCTCTTCATGCTGCCGCCGAGCGGCGTGTGGATCGCCAACAAGATCGGCATGATCCAGTGGCCGCAGCGGCTCAAGGTGCAGGTGCTCAACGAATCGCTGTCGAGCGCGTCGGCGGTGTGGAATGCACTGCTGGGCCAGTGGAACCGCGTGAAGACCGAGCCGGTGTGGGGGCCGCCGCCGGTGGCCGCGATCGCCTCGGTGCAAGGGCCGGACGGCTTCCCGATCAAGGTGGCCGACCTCGACGCCGCAGCCGCCTCGGCCTCCGCATCGCCCGGCACCGCCATCAAGAGCAGTGCCGTCACGAAGGCCCCGGTGCGCGCGGTGCTCGATCCGCAGCGCGCCGCCCATGCCCTCGACAGCATGCTGCAGGTCGACGGCCTGATGGGCTGCGCCGTCGTCGACACCGCGACCGGACTGGTCGTCACGCACAAGGTGCGCGAGGAGCACCCGGTCGACATCGAGCTGGCCGCCGCCGCCTGCACCCAGGTGCTGCGCGTGCACGACCGCCATGCGCGCGACATGGGGCTGGCCGACGCGGTGCAGGAGATCATGACCAGCACGCCGACGCGCCACCACCTGATCCGCTCGCTGTCGCGGCACAGCGGGCTGTTCCTGTTCGCGCTGCTCGACAAGCAGCGCAGCAACCTGGCGCTGGCGCGCTACAAGCTGATGGAGGCGGAACAAAGCCTGTCCTGAGAAGGGTTGCGAAGCTTGGATACCATGCCGGGATCGCAGCACGTCTGCGGATGCAGCCACTGGACATGAGCCAAGAAGTTCTCTTCGACTACCCCCTGCAGGACAGCGCCGGCGCCACCTGCACCGCGCACGCCTGGGCCAAGGTGCCCGAGCCGCTGACGCCGGCCGGCCGCGCCGACCACAAGGCGCGCGCGAAGGCCCTGCTCGCGAAGCACGACGCGGTGCTGGTCGCCCACTACTACGTCGACGGCGACCTGCAGGACTTGGCGCTCGAGACCGKCGGCCTGGTCGCCGATTCGCTCGAGATGGCGCGCTTCGGCCGCGACCACCCGAGCAAGACGCTGGTCGTCGCCGGCGTGCGCTTCATGGGCGAGACCGCGAAGATCCTGAGCCCCGACAAGCGCGTGCTGATGCCCGACCTCGACGCGACCTGCTCGCTCGACCTCGGCTGCCCGCCCGACGATTTCGCGCGCTTCTGCGACGCCCACCCCGACCGCAAGGTCGTCGTCTACGCCAACACCAGCGCCGCCGTGAAGGCGCGCGCCGACTGGATGGTCACCAGCTCCTGCGCGCTCGCGATCGTGCGGCACCTGAAAGACCGCGGCGAGAAGGTGCTGTGGGCGCCCGACCGCCACCTCGGCCGCTACATCCAGGAAGAAACCGGCGCCGACATGCTGATSTGGAACGGCGCCTGCATCGTGCACGACGAGTTCAAGGGCCTGGAGCTCGACCTGCTGAAGGCCGAGCACCCCGGTGCGAAGGTGCTGGTGCACCCGGAGTCGCCGAAATCGGTGGTCGCGCAGGCCGACATGATCGGCTCCACCTCGCAGCTGCTGAACGCGGTGCTGCAGATGGACGCGAAGACCTTCATCATCGCCACCGACAACGGCATCCTGCACCGCATGCGCCAGCTCGCGCCCGGCAAGACGCTGATCGAGGCGCCCACCGCCGGCAGCAGCGCCACCTGCAAGAGCTGCGCGCACTGCCCGTGGATGGCGATGAACGCGCTGCAGGGCGTCGTCGCCTGCCTGGAGCACGGCAGCGGCGAGATCCACGTCGACGAGCCGGTTCGCAGCCAGGCGCTGGGCTGCATCGACCGCATGCTCGATTTCGTGAAGGCCAACCCGTCGAGCACGCAGAAGCTCGGCCTGGTCAGGAACRTCGGTGCCGCATGACGATCGCCTTCGAGTTCGACGAAACGCTGGAACAGGCCCGCACGCGCAACATCCGCGATGCGCTGGCCGAAGACATCGGCCGCGGCGACTGGACAGCGCAGCTCGTGCCGGCCGGGCGCCGCGTGCGCGCCCGCGTGCTGGTGCGTGAAGACGCGGTGCTGTGCGGCCGCGACTGGTTCGACGGCTGCGTGCATGCACTCGATCCGCAGGCCGCGATCGACTGGCATGTCGACGAGGGCGCGCGCATGGCGCCCGACACGCTGGTCTGCCACATCGAGGCCGATGCGCGCGCGCTGCTGTCGGCCGAGCGGCCGGCGCTGAACTTCCTGCAGCTGCTGTCGGCCACCGCGTCGGTCACGCGCCGCCATGTCGACGCGATCGCCGGCGCGTCGCCGAACCCGCGCGGCTGCGCGATCCTCGACACCCGCAAGACGCTGCCCGGGCTGCGGCTGGCGCAGAAGTACGCGGTGCGCATCGGCGGCGGGCAGAACCAGCGGCTCGCGCTGTGGCACGGCATCCTGATCAAGGAGAACCACATCGCCGCGGCCGGCGGCGTGGCCGCCGCGCTGCGCAATGCACAGGCGCTGCAGTCGGGCGTCGACATCCAGATCGAGGTCGAAGGCCTCGCCCAGTTGCGCGAGGCGCTGGAGGCCGGCGCCACCAGCGTGCTGCTCGACAACTTCGACGAGCCGCTGATGCGCGAAGCAGTGGCCGTGACGGGCGGGCGCGCGCTGCTCGAGGTCTCGGGCAACGTGCAGCTCGACCAGGTGCGGCGCATCGCCGAGACCGGCGTCGACCGCATCTCGATCGGCCGTCTGACAAAGGACGTGCGGGCGACCGACTACTCGATGCGGGTGCTGGAGCGGATCTGACTCTGCAACTGAGCGGACTTTTGCCGCACTCTCGGGATGGTCGCCGCGGCCCGCACTGACTACAGTCGACGGGACATCCTGACCGAACGGCGGACCCCATGAGCGCAGACTTCGACACGATCTTCAACTACAACGAGCGCGCCGTCTTCGAGGCGGTGGCCGCGGCCGCCACCCAGCACCCGCACCTGAGCGGCAGCGAGCTGCTCGCCGACATCGCCTGCGTCGCGCTGAACCGGCTGCCGCCGCGCTACATCCGGCATGCGGTCGATTTCTCGTTCTACCTGAGCGAGAAGGAGCGCCACGCGATCGAGGTGGCGATCACCGAGGCGGTCGACTTCGCGTTCCAGTTCGTCTTGGCGCGAACCGCGATGAAGGCCAGAAACTAAGCTTTGCTGGTCGCCGGCCTCACCAGGATGGTGGGGAAGCTCACCGGCAGCGTGCGCGGGAAATCGCGGCTGAAATGCAGCCCGCGGCTCTCGTGCCGCATCAGTGCCGAGCGCACGATCAGCTCGGCGCAATCGACCAGGTTGCGCAGCTCCAGCAGGTCGCGCGTGACGCGGAAGTTCGCGTAGTAGTCGTCGATCTCGCTGCGCAGCAGGTCGATGCGATGCAGCGCCCGCTCCAGCCGCTTCGTGGTGCGCACGATGCCGACGTAGTTCCACATCAGCAGGCGCAGCTCGTCCCAGTTGTGCGCGATCACCACCTGCTCGTCGGCATTCTCGACCTGGCTCTCGTCCCAGTCCGGCAGTTCGGGCTGCTCGCTCGGCGCGTGCTCGAGGATGTGGTCGGCGCAGGTCTTGCCGAGCACCACGCATTCCAGCAGCGAGTTGCTGGCCAGCCGGTTCGCGCCGTGCAGCCCGGTGTAGGTCGTCTCGCCGACCGCGTRCAGCCCCGGCAGGTCGCTGCGCCCGTGCAGGTCGGAGACGACGCCGCCGCAGGTGTAGTGC
>NZ_JBFUFP010000115.1:0-9450 GCF_056403375.1 Rhizobacter sp. P2_H2 | reverse complement strand
CTGCGCCGGGTGGCTGATGCGTTCGTGCGCGCCGGCCTGTGCGGTGCGCACGAACACCAGGTGCTCGAAGCCGAGCGCCGCGACCGCGTGCTCGTCGAGGTTGGCGAGGCCGCGCTTCAAGGCATCGGGCAGGCTGGCCATCGTGTGCGGCATCACGACCAGCAGGTGGCGCACGCCGCGTTCGCGCCATTGCGCGGCGATCGCGGGCAGCTGGGCCGGCTCGGGCCGGTAGAACGCCAGCTCGCGGCCATTGGCATGGCGCTCGCGGTCGAACACGATGATGCCGACCGCTTCGTCGCCCGGCGGCAGCTCGGTGCCTGGCGGCCACAGAACAGTGCGCAGGCCGCGCAGCGCGGCGCGCGTGGGCTGCGTGACGAGCACGCTGACGGGGGAAAACGCGCGCACCGACAGCAGGCTCTCCAGCAGCGCCGAGCCCAGCGGCCCGCCGCCACCGGCGACCAGCACGCGCTGCAGTGCGGCATTCACACGCGGCGGCGGCGCATGGCCGGCCCGCAAGGCTTCATCGATCAGCGACATCGCTGCAGTATCGGGCACGGGATCGGCCGCTTGGTGTGACGCCTGCCGCGTGCCATCATCGGCCCACCTACCGCGTCAGGAGATCGCCATGCGCTGCTTCCGCCTTGCGTCACTGGGCCTGCTGTTGTCGTGCCACGGCCTCTGCGTGCAGGCGCAGAGCGCGCCGCCGATCAAGCCGGGGCTGTGGGAGGTGCAGAGCGAACGCCTCGTGAACGGCCAGCCGATGCCCGACATGGCGCAGCGCATGAAGGACATGCCGCCCGAAGCCCGTGCCCGCATGGAGGCGGCGATGAAGGCACGCGGCGGCCCGAACGGCGGCATGAAGATCTGCCACACGAAGGAATCGCTGGACCAGGGCCGCTGGCAGGAGGCGCAGACGCGCTGCAAGACCGATTTCGGCACGCGCAGCGGCAGCGTCTGGAAGTGGCATTCGAGCTGCGGCGAGCCGACCGCCTCGGAGACCGACGGCGAGGTCACGTTCACCAGCCCCGAGAGCTWCGCGGTGAAGACCTCGACGACGATGACGATGAAGGGCCAGGCCCGCAGCACGCAGATGACGATGACGGCCAGGTGGCTGGGCAGCGACTGCGGCACGGTGAAGCCGTTCACGCCGCCGGCCGCACCGGCCGCACCCGCGAAGCCCTGAAAGACGAAACCCGCCGGGCTTGCGCCGGGCGGGTTCGTCGTGAGGCCGTGGGCCTTACTTCTTGCGGTACTTGCGCAGCGCGGCGATCTGGGCGGCCAGGGCCACCAGTTCGTTCTGCGCCTTCGCCAGGTCGAGGTCGCTCTTCGCGTTCTTGACGGCTTCCTCGGCGATCTTCTTCGCCTCGGCCGCCTTGGCCTCGTCCAGGTCCTTGCCGCGGATCGCGGTGTCGGCCAGCACGGTGACCGTGCCCGGCTGCACTTCGAGAATGCCGCCGGCCACGAACACGAACTCTTCCTCGCCGGTGTCGGCGCGCAGGATGCGCACCGCGCCCGGCCGGATGCGGGTGATCAGCGGCGTGTGGCGGGGCAGGATGCCCAGCTCGCCGTTCTCACCCGGCAGCGCCACGAACTTCGCTTCGCCGGAGAAGATGGCTTCCTCGGCAGAGACGACGTCGACATGCAGGGTTGCCATGCTGTTTCCTTCGGATTACTGAATCGTCTTCGCCTTGGCGATGGCTTCGTCGATCGTGCCGACCATGTAGAAGGCCTGCTCCGGCAGGCTGTCGCACTCGCCGTTGACGATCATCTTGAAGCCACGGATCGTTTCCTTCAGCGGCACGTACTTGCCCGGCGAGCCGGTGAAGACTTCCGCGACGTGGAACGGCTGGCTCAGGAAACGCTGGATCTTGCGGGCGCGTGCCACGGCCAGCTTGTCGTCCGGTGCCAGTTCGTCCATGCCCAGGATCGCGATGATGTCGCGCAGTTCCTTGTAGCGCTGCAGCGTGCCCTGCACCTGGCGGGCGACGGCGTAGTGCTCTTCGCCGACCACGTTCGGGTCGAGCTGGCGGCTCGTCGAGTCCAGCGGGTCCACGGCCGGGTAGATGCCCAGCGACGCGATGTCACGCGACAGCACGACGGTGGAATCCAGGTGGGCGAAGGTGGTGGCAGGCGACGGGTCGGTCAGGTCGTCCGCAGGGACGTACACGGCCTGGATCGACGTGATCGAGCCGACCTTCGTGGAGGTGATGCGCTCCTGCAGGCGGCCCATTTCCTCGGCCAGCGTCGGCTGATAACCCACGGCCGAAGGCATGCGCCCCAGCAGTGCCGACACTTCGGTACCGGCCAGCGTGTAGCGGTAGATGTTGTCGACGAAGAACAGCACGTCGCGGCCTTCGTCGCGGAACGACTCGGCAATCGTCAGGCCGGTCAGCGCGACGCGCAGGCGGTTGCCCGGCGGCTCGTTCATCTGGCCGTAGACCATCGCGACCTTCGACTCGGGCAGGTTCTCCAGGTTCACGACGCCGGAGTCGGCCATCTCGTGATAGAAGTCGTTGCCCTCGCGGGTGCGCTCGCCGACACCGGCGAACACCGACAGGCCCGAGTGAGCCTTCGCGATGTTGTTGATCAGCTCCATCATGTTGACGGTCTTGCCGACGCCGGCGCCGCCGAACAGGCCGACCTTGCCGCCCTTGGCGAACGGGCACACCAGGTCGATCACCTTGATGCCGGTTTCCAGCAGGTCCTGCGACGGGCTCAGCTCGTCATAGGCCGGCGGCTTGCGGTGGATCGATGCGGTCAGCTCCTGGCTGACTTCGCCGCGCTCGTCGATCGGCGAGCCCAGCACGTCCATGATGCGGCCGAGGGTCGCGCGACCCACCGGCACCGAGATCGCCTTGCCGGTGTTGCGCACCGTCAGGCCGCGGCGCAGGCCGTCGGAAGAGCCCAGCGCAATCGTGCGCACCACGCCGTCGCCCAGCTGCTGCTGCACTTCGAGGGTCAGGGCCGAGCCCTCCATCTTCAGCGCGTCATAGATCTTCGGCATGGCATTGCGCGGGAACTCGACGTCCACCACCGCACCGATGCACTGAACAATTTTGCCGTCAGCCATGTTTCTTCCTTTGAATCAAATCAGGGTCAGACCGCCGCCGCACCGGCGACGATCTCGGACAGTTCTTTGGTGATCGCTGCCTGGCGGGTCTTGTTGTAGACCAGCTTCAGCTCCGCGATGACGCTGCCGGCGTTGTCGGTCGCGGATTTCATCGCGACCATGCGCGCCGATTGCTCCGAGGCCATGTTCTCGGCCACCGCCTGGTAGACCAGGGCCTCGGTGTAGCGCACCAGCAGCTCGTCGATGACGGTCGGCGCGTCCGGCTCGTAGATGTAGTCCCAGCCGTGCGTGCCCTTGTCGACCACCAGGCTGTCGGCCGCGAGCGGCAGCAGCTGGATCACGACCGGTTCCTGCTTCATCGTGTTGATGAAGCGCGTGTAGCACAGGAACACCTGCTTCAGCTTGCCCTCGGCGTACGCATCGAACAGCACCTTGACGGGGCCGATCAGCTTGTCGAGGTGCGGCTTGTCGCCCAGCTGCGTGGCCTGCGAGACCACCTTCGCGCCGACGCGGTTCAGGAAGCCCAGGCCCTTGTTGCCGATGGCGACTGTCTCGGCGCCCAGGCCCTGCGTTTCCAGCTCGCGCAGCTTGCCGGTGACGGCGCGCAGCACGTTGGTGTTCAGGCCGCCGCACAGGCCCTTGTCGGTGGTCACGACGATGAAGCCGACCGTCTTCGCATCGGCATTGCCGACYATGAACGGGTGCTTGTACTCGGGCGTGGCCGTCGACAGGTTGGCCGCCAGGTTGCGGATCTTCTCGGCGTACGGACGCGCATGGCGCATGCGGTCCTGCGCCTTGCGCATCTTGGAGGCGGCGACCATCTCCATGGCCTTGGTGATCTTCTTGGTGTTCTCCACCGATTTGATCTTGCCGCGTATTTCCTTGCCTGCTGCCATGACGGAGCTCCTTCAGTGGCTGGACTTAGGCGAAGGACTTCTTGAAGGCGGCGACGGCAGTCGACAGCTCGGCTTCGGCTTCCTTGCTCAGCGCCTTCGTGTCCTCGATGCCCTTCAGCAGCGCGGCGTGGCTGGACTTCAGGAACTGGTGCAGGCCGGCTTCGAAGGCCAGGACCTTCTTCACGTCCACATCGTCCATGAAGCCCTTGTTGACCGCGAACAGCGTCGCGCCCATCAGGCTGATCGGCAGCGGCGAGTACTGCGCCTGCTTCAGCAGTTCGGTCACGCGGGCACCGCGGTCGAGCTGCTTGCGGGTCGCGTCGTCGAGGTCGGAGGCGAACTGCGCGAACGCCGCCAGCTCACGGTACTGCGCCAGGTCGGTACGGATACCGCCGGACTGGCCCTTGATGATCTTGGTCTGTGCCGACGAGCCGACGCGCGACACCGAGATACCGGCGTTGATCGCGGGGCGGATGCCGGCGTTGAACAGCGAGGTTTCCAGGAAGATCTGGCCGTCGGTGATCGAGATCACGTTGGTCGGCACGAACGCGGACACGTCGCCGGCCTGCGTCTCGATGATCGGCAGCGCGGTCAGCGAGCCGGTCTTGCCCTTGACTTCACCCTTGGTGAAGGCTTCGACGTAGTCGGCGTTGACGCGCGCTGCACGCTCCAGCAGGCGGCTGTGCAGGTAGAACACGTCGCCCGGGTAGGCTTCGCGGCCCGGCGGGCGGCGCAGCAGCAGCGAGACCTGGCGGTAGGCCACGGCCTGCTTCGACAGGTCGTCATAGACGATCAGCGCATCCTGCCCGCGGTCGCGGAAGTACTCGCCCATCGTGCAGCCGGAGTAGGCCGACACGTACTGCATCGCGGCCGATTCGGCAGCCGATGCGGCGACGACGATGGTGTAGTCCATCGCGCCGTTGGCTTCCAGTGCGCGCACCACGTTCTTGATCGACGATGCCTTCTGGCCGATCGCAACGTAGATGCAGGTCATGTTCTGACCCTTCTGGTTGATGATCGCGTCGATCGCGACGGCGGTCTTGCCGGTCTGGCGGTCGCCGATGATCAGCTCGCGCTGGCCGCGGCCGACCGGCACCATCGAGTCGATGGACTTCAGGCCGGTCTGCATCGGCTGGTCGACCGACTTCCGGGCGATCACGCCCGGGGCGATCTTCTCGATCGGGGCCGACAGCTTCGCGTTGACGGGACCCTTGCCGTCGATCGGCTGGCCCAGCGCGTTGACGACGCGGCCGATCAGCTCGGGGCCGACCGGCACTTCCAGGATGCGGCCGGTGCACTTGACCGTGTCGCCTTCGGAGATGTGCTCGTACTCGCCCAGAATCACCGCGCCGACCGAGTCGCGCTCGAGGTTCAGCGCGAGGCCGAAGCTCGGTTGGTTGTCCTTGGCGGCCGGGAACTCGAGCATTTCACCCTGCATCACGTCCGACAGGCCGTGGATGCGGACGATGCCGTCGGTCACCGAGACCACGGTGCCCTGGTTGCGGATGTCGGTCGAACCGGCCAGGCCTTCGATGCGGCTCTTGATCAGTTCGGAAATTTCAGCGGGATTCAGTTGCATTGCTTTCTCCGGTCCGCGGCACGCTGGCCAGCAGGTTGGAATGCTGTCGCTTCGGGGCGACCCTTGCGGGTCAGGCCGTCAACGCCACCTTCATTTGTTCGAGACGGGCCTTGACCGAGGTGTCGAGCACCTCGTCGCCGACCACCACGCGGATGCCGCCGATCAGCTCGGGCTCGAGCTGCACGCTGGCCRTGAGCTTGCGCCCGAAGCGCTTCTCGAGCGAGGCCACCACAGCCGGCAGCTGGGCAGCATCGATCGGGAACGCGCTGTAGACGGTGGCCTCCGACACGCCCGAGCGCTCGCTGACCAACGCATGGAACTGCACCGCCACCTCGGGCAGTGCGGCCAGGCGTCCGTTCTCGATGACCGCGCGCAGCAGGTTGCGGGTGGTGTCCGACAGCGGCGACTTGACGACCGAGGTGATCACGTCGAACACCTGGTCGACGGTCGCCTTCGGGTTGTCGGCGTACTGGCGCATCTGCACGTTCGCGGCGACGGCCGCGATCGCGTCGAGCTGCTCGGACGCCTGCTTCAGATCGCCCTTGCCGGCAACCTGGAACAGCGCTTCCGCGTACGGGCGGGCGATGGTGGCGAGCTCGGCCATGTCAGAGCTCCGTCTTCAGGCGGTTCAACAGGTCGGCGTGGACGCCGGCGTTGACTTCCTTGCGCAGGATCTGCTCGGCACCCTTGACGGCCAGCGCGGCGACCTGCTCGCGCAGCGCCTCACGGGCCTTCACCGATTCCTGTGCGGCTTCGGCCTTGGCGGCGGCGACGATCTTCGCGCCCTCTTCGCCGGCGCGGGTCTTGGCCTCTTCGACCATCGCCTGGGCCAGGCGCTCGGCATCGGCCAGGCGCTGAGCGGTCTCGTTGCGTGCGGCAGCGAGCTGCTCTTCGACGCGGCGGTTGGCGGCGCTCAGGTCGGCCTTCGCCTTGTCGGCGGCCGACAGGCCGTCGGCGATCTTCTGCGCACGCTCGTCGAGTGCCTTCACGATGGGCGGCCACACGAATTTCATCGTGAACCCGACCAGGATCAGGAACACGATCATCTGCGCGATCAGCGTAGCGTTGATGCTCACGGTGTTGCCTCTGGAACGAATGAGAGGGAGATGTCCGGTGGTCCGGCGCGTCTTACTTCGGCAGGTTGGCGATCTGGGCCAGGAACGGGTTGGCGGTGGCGAACCACAGCGCGATACCGGTGCCGATGATGAACGCCGCGTCGATCAGGCCGGCCAGCAGGAACATCTTGGTCTGCAGTTCGTTCATCAGCTCGGGCTGGCGAGCGGCCGACTCGAGGTACTTGCTGCCCATGATGCCGATGCCGATGCAGGCGCCGATGGCACCCAGACCGATGATGAGGCCGGCGGCGAGGGCAACAAAGCTAATGACTTCCATGGTGACTCCTGTTGAGGTTTGGTAGAAAAAACGAACGAAAGAAGAAAGAACGATCTGCCGCGAAAGATCAGTGGTGGTCGTGCGCCTGGCCCACGTAGACGAGGGTCAGCATCATGAACACGAAGGCCTGCAACGTGATGATCAGGATGTGGAAGATGGTCCACACCGAACCGGCCAGCAGGTGGAGCAGGAACAGCGCGACGCCGGTGCCCGACAGGCTCCAGGCACCACCCAGCAGCGCGATCAGCATGAAGATCAGTTCGCCGGCGTACATGTTGCCGAACAGCCGCATGCCGTGCGAGACGGTCTTCGCGACGAACTCGATCAGCTGCATCGCGAAGTTGACCGGGTACAGGAACCACTTGTCGCCGAACGGGGCCGAGAACAGCTCGTGCACCCAGCCGCCGGCGCCCTTGATCTTGACGTTGTAGAACAGGCAGACCAGCAGCACGCCCAGCGACAGGCCCATCGTGATCGACAGGTCGGCGGTCGGCACGACGCGCAGGTACGGCAGGCCCAGGGTGTGCTCGTTGACCCACGGCAGCAGGTCGACCGGCAGCATGTCCATCGCGTTCAGCAGGAAGATCCACACGAAGACGGTCAGCGCGAGCGGCGCGACCATCCTGCGGCTCTGCGCGTTGTGGACGATGCCCTTGGCCTGGCTGTCGACCATCTCGACGAGGATCTCGACGGCGGCCTGGAAGCGGCCCGGGCGGCCCGACGTGGCCTTGCGTGCGGCCAGCCACAGCAGCCAGCAGCCGACGGCACCGAGCAGCACGGTGAAGAACAGCGAATCGAGGTTGATCACCGAGAAGTCGACGACCCCTTCCTGGTGCTTGTTCTGCAGATGGTGCAGGTGGTGAATGATGTATTCACCGGCGCTTGGGGCGTGCTCTTGGCCTTCGGTCGTCATTCGTGAAACCCTGTATCCATCAACGGCGGCGCCACAGCAGCGCCAACCAGTTCACCTTCATGCACACCACCATCGTGACCAGCAACACCGGCCAACTGAGGTTGGGCACAACTTTTGCTGCAATCACCAGCATCGCGATGGCAACTGCAATCTTCAACATTTCCCAGAACATGAAGCCGACGGCCACGGCCACCGGGTTTCCTGTTCCTCGGGTCATTCCCCTGGCGAGCAATGCTGCCGGAAGAACCACCGCCGCCGCGCCGTACAACGCCGACCAGGCAGCACCAGAATCTTGTCCCATCAATTGCGTCACGACGACCGCGATGGCCGTGCAAAGCAAACCCGCCACCGCCTGCACCGCAACCACCCTCCAGGGCGACACCTGGGGAATTCGTCCTCGCAAGGCCTGCGCTTCTTCTCGCGTCAGGGTCTTGAAAGGCTGGTCGTCGGCGCCATCTTCTTGAGCTACGCCACGGTCGAGGGGTTCGGTCATGGCGGAGAAGACAGTCGTCAGCAGCAAAGCCTCGGGATTATATGGGCAAAGACCCGCGCTCCCTGACACACCCCGACACAGACACCGGGCATGCGGCTGCGGCTTGACTTGGCGCCGTGGCAGATCGCCCTACGGCAGCTCCAGGTAACGGGCCGCCAGCGCTTCGAACGCACCGATCGATGCCGCGGCATCGAAGCCCTCCCCCAGCTCCTCGCGCAGCAACCGGCCCACCTCGGGCGCGATGCGCAGCGCCTCGCGTGCATCGAGGAACAGCAGCCGGCAGCGCCGTGCGAGCACGTCTTCGACGGTGCGCGCCATCTCGACGCGTGCCGCGAAGCGCACCATCGCCTCGGTCAGCCCGCCCTCGCCGTCGCGCCACAGCCAGTGGTCGGCCCCGGGCAGCGCGCGCAGCGCCGGCAGGTCGGTGCCGTAGCGCGCCTCGCCCGGGCTGCGCGTCAATGACACCGATGCCTCGGCCGGCGAGCCCGCCAGCGGCAGGCGCACGGTGACGCCCGCGGGCCGGGCCTGCAGCAGCGCGGCCTCGGCGCAGCGCGCGAGCACGTCCTCGGCCATCGCGCGGTAGGTGGTCCACTTGCCGCCGGTCACGGTGACCAGGCCCGAGCGGCCGACCAGCACGGTGTGCTCGCGCGACAAGGCCTTGGTGTTGCCGCCGTCGTCTTCCGGCGGCTTCACGAGCGGACGCAGCCCGACCCACACCGAGCGCACGTCGGCCCGCGTCGGGGCGCGGCTCAGGTAGCGGCCGGCCTCGCGCAGGATGAACTCGACCTCGTCGTGGAACGGCGCCGGCTCGGTCGCGAGGTCGTCGCGCGGCGTGTCGGTCGTGCCCAGCAGCGTCTTGCCGAGCCAGGGCACGGCGAACAGCACGCGGCCGTCGGCGGTCTTCGGGATCAGCAGCGCGTGGTCGCCCGGCAGGAAGCTGCGGTCGACGACCAGGTGCACGCCCTGGCTCGGGGCCACCATCGGTGCGCGGCTCGGCGTGCCGGGTTCGCGGTCGAGGTCGCGGATCTCGTCGACCCAGACACCCGCCGCATTGACCACGCAGGCCGCGCGCACGCTGAAGCGCTCGCCGCGCTCGCGGTCGTGCGC
>NZ_JBFUFP010000114.1:0-9553 GCF_056403375.1 Rhizobacter sp. P2_H2 | reverse complement strand
GCCGTAGCGTCTGCGGGTCACGGTCGTATCGCCAACGAGAGCGACCTTTACGGGGAAGCCCGCGCCGACGGCAGACAGGACGTGCCGGCGCCTCATTTGACGGTCACCTTCCCGACCATGCCGGCTTCGAAGTGCCCGGGCTGCAGACAGGCGAACTGAAACTCGCCGGCCTTGGTGAACTGCCAGACGATTTCACCGGCCTTGCCCGGCTTGACGTGGGCCATGTTCGCGTCGGCGTGTTCCATCTCCGGGAACTTCTTCATCAGCTCGGCGTGCTCGGCGATGGCCTTCTTCGTGCCCAGCACCATCTCGTGGAGCACCTTGCCGTCGTTGTGAACAACGAACTTCACGGTCTCGCCACGCTTGACGGTGACATCAGAGGGCGTGAAGCGCATGTTGTCGGCCATGTCGACCTTGATGGTTCGCGCGACCTTCTTGGGGTTGCCTTCCTGCCCGAAGTCGGTTGGCTCGACTTTGGTCGGGTCGTAYTTGCGTGGCTGAGCGTGTTCTTCGTCTCCATGCGCGAAGGCAAGCGAAGTCGAGGCGGCGAGCGCGAGGGCAGTCAGGGACAGTGCAATCTTGGTGTTCATGGGAAGTCTTCCGTTGCGGCGAGGTTGGTCAATGGCCTGCGTGCCCGGAGGGCTTGCGGACCTGAAGCGTGTTGGTGTCGGCCTTGGGTGCAGTCGCGTGAGGCGCCGGCGGCGTCTCCGCCGTGTACTCATTGGCAAGGGTTCCGGCGGGATGCCTGTACGGACCGGGGTCGCGGTGGTCACCGCGCGCAACGTTGTCGCGCACCTTGACCACGCTGAACATGCCGCCCATGCCGATGGGACCGAAGGGACCAGTGCCGGTCATCATCGGCAGCGTGTTGTCGGGCAGCGGCATCTCCATCTCGGCCATGTCGTGCATCCCCTTGTCGCCCATGACCATGTAGTCCGGCACGAGGCCCGAAATCTTCTTGGCGACGTCGCGATGGTCGACGCCGATCATGGTGGGCACGTCGTGGCCCATGGCGTTCATCGTGTGGTGCGACTTGTGGCAGTGAATGGCCCAGTCGCCGGCGATGGCGTCGAACTCGAACGCGCGCATCTGGCCCACGGCGATGTCAGTCGTCACCTCAGGCCACCGTGCGCTCTTGGGCACCCAACCACCATCGGTGCCCGTCACTTCGAAGTGCGGGCCGTGCATGTGGATGGGGTGGTTCGTCATCGTGAGGTTGCCCACTCGGATGCGAACTCGCTCACCCGTGCGCGCGACAAACGGGTCGATGCCCGGGAACGCACGGCTGTTCCAGGTCCACAGGTTGAAGTCGAGCATGGTGTTGACGCGCGGCGTCGCGCTGCCCGGCTCGATGTCGTAGGCGTTGAGGATGAAGCCGAAGTCTCGGTCGACGCGATACTGCTTCGGGTCCTTGGGGTGGATGATGAGCAGGCCCATCATTCCCATGGCCATCTGCACCATCTCGTCGGCGTGCGGGTGGTACATGTGCGTGCCCGGGCGCTGCAGCACGAACTCGTACATGAAGGTCTTGCCCACGCCGATGGGCGGCTGCGTCAGGCCGGTCACGCCGTCCATGCCGGAGGGCAGCAGTACGCCGTGCCAATGGACGCTGGTCACCTCCGGCAGTTTGTTGGTGACGAAGATGCGGATGCGGTCGCCTTCGACGGCCTCGATGGTCGGGCCCGGGCTCGAGCCGTTGTAGCCCCAGAGGTTGGCCTTCATGCCCGGCGCGATTTCGCGAACCACCGGCTCGGCGACGAGGTGAAACTCCTTGACGCCGTCCTTCATGCGCCACGGAAGCGACCACCCGTTGAGTGTCACGATGGGATTGAAGGGCCGACCGGTGGGCGGAGACGGAGGCGGCTGCGTCGCCGCACCAGCTTGGATGACGACTTCCGGTAGCGATGCGGCGCCCACTCGGCTGACCGCCGCGGCACCGAGGAAGGTCGCACCGGCGGCCTTGAAGAATGTTCTGCGGTTTGTCATCTCGATTTCCTTCAGTGGGCACCCTGCTCCGCGGAAGCGGACTTGGCAGGACCCATCGCTGGAGCGCCGCTGGGTGAACGCCCCGTGAGCGCGCTCTGCAAGTTGGTCTCGGCGACCCAGTAGTCGCGCAACGCTTCAACAGCGACAGTCACACTGGTGACCTGGTCGCGCGCGTCGGCGAGCAGTTCGAAGACACTCGCCAGCATCCCGTTGTATCGAAGCATGTTCTCGTCGGAGATGCGCTTGCGCAGGGGCACGACCTCGTCGCGGTAGTGCTTGGCAAGGTCGTACGCTGTCCTGTAGGCCGAGTAGGACTCGCGGACCTCGGAGCGTGCGTTGACCGCGACCTCGGCCGTACGGTGCACCGCCTGCATGTACGTTGCTTCCGCGCGCGCCGCACGCGTCGAGCCGAAGTCGAACAACGGCAGCTCGAGTTCTATCTCATAGCCGTTCTGCCGAGGCTCGCCCGTCTGGCTCTTGTTGGCATAGCCGACCTCGAGCACGTTGATGAAGCGCGTAGCCTTGGTCAGTCCGAGCGACTTGGCCGTCGCCTCGGCGCTGCGCCTGGCCATCAGGACATCCAGGCGCTTCTCGATGGCGGTCTGTTCGGCACTCTTTGGCTCGAGCGGCGACTTGGGCAGGTCGGGCAGGCGCTCGGGAAGCTTGAAGGCAAGCTGGTCACCCGACAATCCGAGCGCGCGAACGAGCCGCTCTCGCTCAGCAACCGCCTGGTGCCGGGCTCGGGCCAGATTGGCAGTGGCATCGGCGTAGAACGACTGCTCGCGCATCTGGGCCAGCTTGTTGAAGTTRCCGGCCTGTTGCATTCGCCGCGCCAACTCGTTGGAGGCATCGGCGGCTTCCTTGACCTGCTCGTAGTACTTGACCAGGTCCTGGGCCGCCACGGCGCCGAAGAAGGCCTTGCGCGCCTCGGCCGCCACTCCTACGGCATCGAAAGCCGCTTGGTACTGCGCTTGCTCGAGCTGGCGCTGCGCGACCTGGCTTGCAACTGGCATTGTCAGCAGACCCAGTAAGTTGAACATCACTGAGCGGTCAATCTCGGTGACTCCTCCACCACTGAGGCGTCCAAAACTGAAGGTTGGGTTCGCCAACCTCCCGGCCCGCACCAGTTCCGCCTCGGCGATGCCCAACTCCGAGAAGCTTGCCTGGAGGCCTCGGTTGTTGAGCAACGCAGTCTCAACCGCGTTGTCGGGTGTCAGCGGCTGCTTGAGGAGTTCGGACACGCGAGCGCCGGCCGAGTCGACATCAGCCTCGGTGCGCTGGAAGGCGACGCTCTGGCCCGTGCGCTCCTTGGTCAGTTCGGAAACCTTCCCGGCGCCGCCGTCCTGGGAGAACGACGCACAACCTGCGAGCACGAGGGCCGCGGCCGCAGCGGCTGTCAGGCGCATCATTGCTTGCCTCCGTGCATGTGATGACCGTCGAGCGAGGGGGCCGAGGCCGTGGGGGTCGGTGCAGAAGCAGCCGCGGGCGAGGCAGCTGGCATCGTGTGGCCCACATGGCCGCCGCCTGCACCGGTAGCCCGCAGCGCGTCGTTGAGAGCACGCCAGTCGCCCGTCTTGGCGTCCTGCCACGGTTTGTAGTCGGCAAAGGCCGACTGGTAACGCAACGGCGGTGCCGGAGCCTTTGTGTCAGCCGGGTCCGCTCGCCTGGCCTGGGCAAGCGCGAGCAGAGGCAGGCATAGCGCCGCCGCAGGCGCCAGCCTGGAGAAGAAGTTGTTCATTGTTCGAAACCATGTGAGTCATCGGCTCGGCGTTGCCACAGCCAGGAGACGCTCGCACCGACCGCGAAGCGGACGCACGAGCCCCGTCAGGCCTCCCGCGGAGGCCTTGGTGGGTCAGATGGTTCGGGGAGGACGCTCTTGCCCGTCCGAGAAGAAGTTCGGCGGGGGAGCGGAGAGGTCAGTGAACTTGACCGTGGTGAGCCCGATCGGCTCAGGCAGCGTGACCGCAGCACTCACCAGGGGCGTGAGCGAGCAGAAGGCCGAACACATGTTGCACTTGTCAGAGGCCGATTGGTGGTGGCCGCTGTGGTCATGGTCATGGTCTGCGCCTGCGTGCTCGTGGGCCGCTTCACCGGGGTCCACGGCCTCGTGGTCCATGGCCTCATGCGTCGACGAACGGTCCTGCACGCGAAGCTCGTTCTGCATGCCCGAGCTACCCACGGGACACAGCATGGCGGCCGCAACCGCCCCCCTCAGGGGAAGCAGCACGGCAAGCAGCAGCAGGAAGCAGATGCGAACAGTTTTCACTGCGGTCAGATTAGCACGCGAGGGGTTACCCCAGTAAAGGGAAGCTGATTTAGCCTCTGGAGACAGCCTAAACCTTGCCACAGTGACAAGGTCAAGCGGGTACGACCGGCTGCAGCCGAGGCGGGCTGCAGTCTACAGTGGGCGTATGAAGACACTCACGCTCACCGTTGCAGTCATTGCCCTCGCGCTCAGCGAGTCCGCAGCCGCCCAGATGGTTCCGATTGATTGGGATGCCTCCAGCCAGTTCAGCAAAGAAGTCGCGATTGCCCCCGGCAAGTTTGTCGAGGCCTGCGAGAAGCTGCCGAAAGGGACCAAGGTAGCCTGGTCGTTTGAGGCGCGCTCGCCGCTGGACTTCAACATTCACTTTCACGAGGGCAAGCAGGTCCGCTTCCCCGCGAAGAAGAACCGGGTCGCAAAGGACGGAGGGACACTGAACACCAAAGTCGAGCAGGACTACTGCTGGATGTGGACGAACAAGGGGGCGGCGGAGACAACGCTTCGCATCAAGTTGGTGAAGGGCTAGTTGAATCGTTGGCCGTGGCGCCCGCGGCGCAAGCCCTTGGTCTTGCCAGGTCCGTTGCCGGTCTTGGCCGGGGCTTCCGCTCTGGCTGATGCCATTCAGGACGCCGGCTACACGCCCGTGCAGGTCCAAGCCGAAGCTGCCATTGCGAAGCCAGGCAAAGCTGGCGGGTGCTGCCACTGAAGGCCTTTGATGCGCGAGCTCGAGGCCCTGGGACGCCTTGACGGAGCTCGATGGCGTGGGCTTGCATGATCTGCGCGTGCAGCTGGTGGCCGACTCTGCAGTTGCTGTCGCCGCGCTTCTGTTCGCCACTGTCCTTGCCATCTACAAGCCGCGTGGCGCGACGGCGGGCACCGAACCGGCTCCCGCCTGGGTGAAATGGCTACGCAACTGCGCTCTTGCTGGCGCGGCCTTGTTCCTACTGGTTCACGTGCTGGGCGGCTGCATGGGCCCGCATGGTCTGCACTGAGCCCAGCCCAACCGTCGACGCAGCCAGGCAAAGAAGCTTCCGGCGAAGAACGCCCAGACCGACATCACGACCAGCGCGCTGACAGAGGGCTGCACGGCGCGTACTCCTTTGATGCGCATCAAGCCTTCCTCTGTCAGTTGCTGCGACGCTTGCAGCAACAAAGGAGTTCACGATGCGTTCCACCCTCGCCTCTACCCTCGCCATCGGCGTCACTGCACTGTCGATGACTGCGTTGGCGATGGTCGACCACATGAAGGCCATGCAGGACGGCATGGCCATGATGGGTCAGATGAAGGGCGAGAAAAGCGGCATGTCCTCCGAAGCGATGGGCAAGCGCATGGACATGATGGAAATGATGATGCAGATGGTGATGGACCGCGAGGGGATGAAGGCTCCTGCGACCAAGTAACCGACACCCGACTGGAGTCACGCCATGAACAACATCGACCATGACCCGCCTCCGTTTTGGCGCTCGCGCGGGGGCCTTGCGCTCCTGGTCGTCGCGGCCGTCGGCGGTTTTCTCCTGTTCACCGAGCACCGTGCCCACGTACTGGGCTTCCTGCCGTACGCCTTCCTGCTGGCGTGTCCGCTGATGCACATGTTCATGCATCACGGCTACCACCGTCACGGCGGCCACCGCAACACCGGAAGGACCGACGATGAACGCCCCAAGCAATGACTACGGCCTGTGGGGCCTGGTCATCCTGAACTCGGTCATCTTCGTCGGGTTCGCCTACAGCTTCTTCAAGCCAACGACCCTGCGCGATTGGCGCAGCTTCGGCGCTTACTCTGCCTTCGTTGTCGCCTTGTTCGCGGAGATGTACGGCTTCCCGCTGACCATCTACCTGCTTTCGGGCTGGCTGGGTTCGAAGTTCCCGGGAGTGAACCTCTTCGGCCACGATGCCGGGCACCTCTGGTGGCTGGTGACGGGGCAGCAAGGCAACCCGCACTTCGGCATGTTCCATCTCCTGAGCTTCGTGTTCCTCTTCGGGGGCTTCACGTTGCTCTCGAACGCTTGGCACGTGCTCTATCACGCGCAGCGCCGGCATCAACTGGCCACGGCGGGCCCGTATCGGTTCGTGCGCCACCCGCAATACATCGGCTTCGTCGCCATCATGTTCGGGTTCCTGCTCCAGTGGCCGACGCTCTTGACGCTGGCGATGTTCCCGGTGCTCGTCGTGATGTACGTGCGGCTGGCCATCTCGGAGGAGCGCGACTCGGAGAAGGCGTTTGGCGATGCGTGGCGTGCGTACGCAGCGGTGACGCCGCGGTTCATTCCCCGGTTCTCGAAGGACGACGATGCACGGCGGGTCGGCAGCCACCAAGGGCGCTGAACTGGCATCGGGCCTGGGCGCTATCGTCCTGGGCGCCGGATTGGCGCTCGTGCTGCCGCAGTGGCTGCGGGCCCGCTACCACTCGATGGCGCGCCCCTTGACATTCCCATGATTGGAAGGTCGACACTGCCAACAGGAACAGGAGAGCGCAATGCCGAACACCTCCCGCACGACCCACGACCACTCCGCGCACGCGCATCACGACCACCATGACGCGCCGGCGACAGCCAAGCCCGCGCCCAAGGGTGACCACGGCCAGGTCGAATACACCTGCCCGATGCACCCGCAAGTGCGCCAGATGGGGCCGGGCAACTGTCCCATCTGCGGCATGGCACTGGAGCCGGTCGTGGCAACGGCGGACCAAGGAGAGAGTCCCGAGTTGCGGGACATGACGAGGCGGTTCTGGATTGGCACGGCGTTGACGGTGCCAGTCTTCGCGCTCGAGATGGGCGGTCACGTCACCAACCTGGACCACCTCTTCGGGCAGCAGCTGTCCAACTGGATTCAACTACTGCTCGGAACGCCGGTAGTGCTGTGGGCGGGCTGGCCCTTCTTCGTCCGCGCCGTGGCCTCGGTGAAGAACCGCAGTCTCAACATGTTCTCGCTCATAGCGCTGGGCACGGGCGCGGCTTGGCTGTACAGCATCGTCGGAACGGTGGCGCCACAGTTGTTCCCAACGAACCTGCGCATGGCCGATGGAGCGGTGGCCATCTACTTCGAGGCCGCGGCGGTCATCACCGTGCTGGTGCTGCTGGGCCAGGTCCTCGAACTGCGCGCTCGGGAGAAGACCTCAGGTGCCATCAAGGCCCTGCTCGGCCTGGCGCCGAAGACCGCGGTCAAGGTGGACACGCAAGGCAACGACGAAACCGTCCAGGTCGACGCCATCCAGGTGGGCGACCTCCTTCGCGTGCGGCCTGGCGAGAAGGTGCCGGTGGATGGCGAGCTCACTGAGGGCAAGGGCAACGTCGACGAGTCCATGGTCACCGGCGAGCCGATTCCAGTGGCCAAGGCCCTTGGCTCGAAGGTCACTGCCGGTACGCTGAATCAGACCGGCGGCTTCGTGATGCGCGCGGAGAAGGTTGGTGCCGACACCCTGCTATCGCAAATCGTCCACATGGTGGCAGCGGCCCAGCGCAGCCGCGCACCCATCCAGCGGATGGCCGACCAGGTCGCGGGCTGGTTCGTGCCGGTGGTCATCCTGGCCGCCGCGCTGACGTTCGTCGCCTGGCTTGTCTGGGGTCCGTCGCCCGCATTCAGCTACGCGCTCATCACGGCCGTGGCGGTGCTCATCATCGCCTGTCCGTGTGCGCTCGGCCTGGCTACGCCGATGTCCATCATGGTTGGTGTCGGCAAGGGGGCGCAGCACGGCGTGCTCATCCGGGACGCAGAGGCACTGGAGAAGATGGAGAAGGTCGACACCCTTGTGGTCGACAAGACAGGCACTTTGACTGAGGGACGACCGAAGGTCGTCCACATCGAGCCGGTGACAGGCTTCTCCGCTGATGACGTATTGCAGAAGCTCGCGAGCGTCGAGCGTGCCAGCGAACACCCGCTGGCCATGGCCATCGTGATGGATGCGCAGGAACGCAAGCTCGCCCTGTCACCGGTCGTCGACTTCGACTCACCGGTCGGCAAGGGCGTCATCGGAACGGTGGATGGACAGACCGTTGTCTCCGGAAGCCCCAAGTTCCTGACGGAGCACGGTATCGACTCCGGCAGCCTCGCAGTCGCGGCGGAAGCGCAGCGGCAGAAGGCGGCAACGGTCATCTTCGTCAGCATCGGTGGCAAGTTGGCCGGCTTCGTCGCGATTGCCGACCCCATCAAGGCGACAACCCTTCAGGCGCTGAAGGCGCTGCAGGCAGCTGGCGTTCGAGTGGTCATGCTGACGGGTGATGGCAAGACCACTGCGGAAGCTGTCGGACGTCAGCTGGGCATCGACGAGGTGGTCGCCGAAGTGTTCCCGGAAGACAAGGCCGCTGTCGTCAAGCGCCTGCAGGGCGAAGGGCGAGTCGTCGCGATGGCGGGCGACGGGGTCAACGATGCGCCCGCTCTCGCCCAGGCCACGGTCGGGGTGGCCATGGGCACCGGCACTGACGTCGCGATGGAAAGCGCTGGCATCACCCTGCTCAAAGGCGACCTCATGGGTATCGTTCGGGCTCGGACGCTGTCGCACGCAACGATGAGGAACATTCGCCAGAACCTGTTCCTCTCGTTTGCCTACAACGTGGCCGGTATCCCGCTCGCGGCTGGAGTGCTGTATCCGTTCTTCGGACTGCTGCTGTCACCGGTGGTCGCCGCTGCTGCGATGGCCCTGTCGTCGGTCAGTGTCATCGGCAACGCTCTGCGCCTGCGGACAGTCACCGTGGAGTGAGCGTGGAACCTCGAGGTCAACGCAGTCTTGGAGATTGGCTGTTCGCAGTCTGCGGCGTGTGGCTGGTGGGCCTGGGCAGCTATTTCTTCTTTGTCCGCCCCCCACTGCTGCCGGAGGACCTGCGCGATTCGGGCGCCAATGTGGTGGTGCTGCCTGCAGCCGCACCACACATCGGCGAGTGGCTGGAGCGACCTACTTGAAGTTGAACGTCGCGCACGTGCGACGCTCTCTACTTACGCGCACCGCGACGACCCTCGACGAGGGTTTCCCGCTGATGCGCGAGATCGGCTGGACCGTCATCACGCAGCGCGCCCGTCGATCCGTGCAGCTACTTCCGGCCGATGCGTGCTGGCTGGCCTGTCGATGGGCGTCGGTGTGGTTGGCACCCTGCTGCCAGAGCGAGGGCAAACGGCGGGCGTGCTGATGCTTCATGCGCTGGCCGACATTCCGGACACCGCTCGCCCCGGCCTTCCAGTACAGGTCCACGTGGGCGATCCGGATGTCGAATTCGCGCCGCCTGCCGCGGTGGCGATGTGGCAAGACTCGGCGAGACGCATGGGCGCGCAAGCCCAAGTTCCACCTGTCCTCGCGCCGGTCACTTCTACAC
>NZ_JBFUFP010000113.1:0-9559 GCF_056403375.1 Rhizobacter sp. P2_H2 | reverse complement strand
GCCACACCGTCAAGTCGCCGATGGTCGGCACCTTCTACGGCGCCGCGAGCCCGGGCGCCAAGCCTTTCGTCGAGGTGGGCAGCACCATCAAGGAAGGCGAGCCGATCTGCATCATCGAGGCGATGAAGATCATGAACGAGATCGAGGCCGACAAGTCCGGCACCGTCACGAAGATCCTGTGCGCCAACGGCCAGCCGGTCGAGTTCGGCCAGCCCTTGTTCATCATCGAATAAGGCTGTCCGCATGTTCAAGAAGATCCTGATCGCCAACCGCGGCGAGATCGCGCTGCGGATTCAACGAGCGTGCCGCGAGATGGGCATCAAGTCGGTCGTCGTCTATTCCGAGGCCGACCGCGACGCCAAGTACGTGAAGCTGGCCGACGAGGCGGTGTGCATCGGCCCGGCCCAGTCGGCGCAGAGCTACCTCAACATGCCGGCCATCATCTCGACCGCCGAGGTGACCGATGCCGAGGCCATCCACCCCGGCTACGGCTTCCTGTCGGAGAACGCCGATTTCGCCGAGCGCGTCGAGCAGAGCGGCTTCGTCTTCATCGGCCCGACGCCCGACGCGATCCGCACGATGGGCGACAAGGTGTCGGCCAAGCAGGCGATGATCAAGGCCGGCGTGCCCTGCGTGCCGGGCTCCGAGGGCGCGCTGCCCGACGACCCGAAGGAGATCATCAAGGCCGGCCGTGCGGTCGGCTACCCGGTGATCATCAAGGCGGCCGGCGGCGGCGGCGGCCGTGGCATGCGCGTCGTGCACACCGAGGCGGCGCTGATCCACGCGGTGCAGACCACGCGCGCCGAGGCCGGCGCGGCCTTCGGCAACCCGGCGGTCTACATGGAGAAGTTCCTCGAGAACCCGCGCCACATCGAGATCCAGGTGCTGGCCGACGAGCACAAGAACGCCGTCTGGCTGGGCGAGCGCGACTGCTCGATGCAGCGCCGCCACCAGAAGATCATCGAGGAAGCGCCGGCGCCGGGCATCCCGCGCCGCGTGATCGAGAAGATCGGCGACCGCTGCGCCGCCGCCTGCAAGCGCATCGGCTACCGCGGCGCCGGCACCTTCGAGTTCCTGTACGAGAACGGCGAGTTCTATTTCATCGAGATGAACACCCGCGTGCAGGTGGAGCACCCGGTGACCGAACTGGTGACCGGTATCGACATCGTGCAGATGCAGATCCGCGTGGCGGCCGGCGAGAAGCTGCCGTTCCAGCAGCGCCAGATCCAGATGCGCGGGCATGCGATCGAATGCCGCGTCAACGCCGAGGACCCGTACAAGTTCACGCCGTCGCCGGGCCGCATCACGACCTGGCATGCGCCGGGCGGGCCGGGCGTGCGCGTCGACTCGCATGCGTACACGAACTACTTCGTGCCGCCGAACTACGACTCGATGATCGGCAAGATCATCACGCACGGCGACACCCGCGACCAGGCGCTCGCGCGCATGCGCATCGCGCTGTCGGAGACGGTGGTCGAGGGCATCCTGACCAACATCCCGCTGCACCGCGAGCTGATGGCCGACGCCAAGTTCATCGAGGGGGGCACCAGCATTCATTACCTTGAAGGCTGGATGAGCCAGCACAAGCGCTGAGGCCCCGATGTACGAGCTGTTGCTGCTGGTGCCGGAGGACCTGGTCGAGCCGGTGTCCGATGCGCTGATGGACGAGCTGCAGGCCTTGTCGGTCTCGGTCGAGGACGCCGATGCCGACACCGAGGCCGAGCACGCGCTGTTCGGCGAGCCGGGCATGCCGGCGCCGCGCGGCGGCTGGCAGCGCTCGGTCGTGAAGGCGCTGTTCGCCGAGGAAGACGCCGCCACCGAGGCCGGCGCCCTGCTGCTCGCGCAGGACTGGGCGGGCGGCGTGCAGCTGCAGGCGCTGCAGAAGGTCGAAGAGCAGGATTGGGTGCGGCTGACGCAATCGCAGTTCGCGCCGGTGCCGGTCACCGACACGTTCTGGATCGTTCCGACCTGGCACGAGCCGCCGGCACAGGCCCGCACCGTGATCCGGCTCGACCCGGGTCTCGCGTTCGGCACCGGCACGCACCCGACGACGCGGATGTGCCTGCGCTGGATCGCGACCCAGGCCCCTGCGCGCGCGGCCGGCTGGCAGCGCGTGCTCGACTACGGCTGCGGCTCGGGCATCCTCGCGATCGGCGCGGCGCTGCATGGTGGGCGCGGCATCGCTGCGGTCGACATCGACCCGGCCGCCGTCGAATCGACGCGCGCCAATGCCGACGCCAACGGCGTCACGCTCGACGCCGGCCTGCCTGACGCGGCCCAGGGCGAGTACCCGTTGGTGCTCGCGAACATCCTCGCGTCGCCGCTGAAGCTGCTGGCCCCGCTGCTGTGCGGCCACGTGGCCGCGGGCGGCGACCTGGTGCTGGCCGGCATCCTCGAGCGCCAGGCCGACGAGCTGAAGGCCGCCTATGCGCCCTGGTGCACGCTGGACGTGAGCGACCAGGAAGAAGGCTGGATCCTGATGACGGCGCGGAAGAAGGCCATGGCATGATTTCGCCATGAGCCTGGCCACCCGTTGCACTGCCTGCGGTACCGTCTTCCGGGTCGTCCAGGACCAGCTCAAGGTCTCCGAAGGCTGGGTCCGCTGCGGGCGCTGCGACGAGGTCTTCAACGCGCTCGAGGGGTTGTTCGACCTGGAGCGCGACTCCCCGCCGGAGTGGCGCCCCCCGGCCCCACCCCCGCCCGCCCCGATCGCCGCGACGCCCGTGCCGGCCACGCCGTCGTTCCAGCCGCTGCCCGAGCCCCCGGACGATGACGACATCTTCCAGCTGAGCGAAGACGACCGCATCCACTCGCGCTTCTTCCACCCCGAGCAGGCCGACGTCGCGCAGACGCCGGCGCAGGGCGTGGCGCAGCGCGACCGGGTCGATTTCTCCGACGCGCAGTTCAACATGGACTTGCTGGAGAGCGAGATCAACGGCGGCGCCCCGCCGCCGGCGCCGCCCCGCAAATCCAAGCCGGTGGCCAAGCCGGCCGCGAAGCAGGCGGGCAAGCCGGCGGCCAAGCCCGCCGCGCGGCCGTCGGCACCCCGGCCTGCCGCCCCCGGCTTCGTGCGCGAAGCCCGCCAGCGCGAGCGCTGGCGCAGCCCCTGGGTGCGCGGCGTGCTGTCGCTGTGCGCGATCGGGCTGCTGGCCGGGCTGGCCGGCCAGGCGGCGCTGCATTTCCGCGACACCATCGCTGCGCAGTGGCCCGACACCAAGCCGTGGCTCGCGATGGCCTGCAAGCAATGGCATTGCGAGATCGGCGCGCCACGCCGCATCGACGACCTGGTCGTCGAGAGCAGCGCGCTCGCGCCGGCCAATGGCGGCGCGGCCTACAAGCTGTCGGTCGTGCTGCGCAACCGCAGCGCGCTGGCGCTCGCGATGCCGTCGATCGACCTGAGCCTGAGCGACCCGAGCGGCCAGCTGGTCGCGCGTCGTGCGCTCGCGCCGTCGGACTTCCGCGTCGCGACGCCGGTGGTCGCGGCGGGCGCCGAGAGCAGCCTGCAGGTGCTGCTCTCCACCGACGGACGCCGCGTCAGCGGCTACACCGTCGAGATCTTCTATCCCTGAATCACCGACCCTGAACGCGAACGCCGCGTTCCTCTCCCGGAGCCTCCCATGTCAGCCCTCATCTGCGGATCCCTCGCCTTCGACACCATCACGATGTTCCCCGGCCGCTTCGCGCAGCAGATCCTGCCGGAGCAGGTGCACATCCTGAACGTGTCGTTCCTGGTGCCGACGCTGCGCCGCGAGTTCGGCGGCTGTGCCGGCAACATCGCCTACACGCTCGCCAAGCTGGGCGGCGAACCGCTGGTGATGGCCACCGTGGGCGCCGACGACGTGGAGTACCGCGCGCGCATCGCGTCGTGGGGCGCCAGCACCGAGTTCGTGCGCAACGTGCCGGACAGCTACACCGCGCAGGCCATCATCATCACCGACACCGACAACAACCAGATCACCGCCTTCCACCCCGGTGCGATGCAGGCGGCGCACACGACGACGGTGCCGACCGATCGCGGCGTGCGCATCGCGATCGTCGCGCCCGATGGCCGCGACGCGATGCTGCAGCATGCGCAGCAGCTGGCCGATGCGCAGATCCCGTTCATCTYCGATCCGGGCCAGGGCCTGCCGATGTTCGACGGCGCCGAGCTGAACCGCTTCATCGCACAGGCGAGCTGGGTGACTGTCAACGACTACGAGGCGCGCATGCTGTCGGAGCGCACCGGGCTGAGCATCGAGGCGATGTCGCGCTCGCATCTGAAGGGCGTCGTCGTGACGCTCGGCGCCGAGGGCTGCGAGCTGTGGGAGCAAGGCGTGCGCACGCGGGTACCGGGCGTGCCGGCGACCGAGGTGCTCGACCCGACCGGCTGCGGTGACGCCTTCCGCGCCGCGCTGCTGTACGGCCTCGAACGCGGCTGGACGCTGGAGCGCTGCGTCGGCCTGGGCAACCGGATCGGCGCGCTGAAGATCGCCAGCCGCGGCGGCCAGAACCATGTGATCGATCGCACGGCACTCGGGGTGTGAGCGGAAGGTTCCCTGGAGCGAGGGGGTGACCCATCGGCATTTCCGGGATATCTTCACGCCCTGCGTCAGACAAATGTTGATACTGTCGTCGGGGTTGATCGGTTCGTCGAAAAGAGCCGGCAAAGGGAATACGCGATGCAGGCTTTCCAGTCACTCGTCCTGGCTTTCACGACACTCGCGCTCTGCGCGGTGACGTGGGGCGCATGCCATTGGTGGTACGGCCGCCGCCTGAAGGCCTTGCAGCAGAAGGTCGACAAGATGGAGAAGGCCCGGCACGTCGCCGGCTTGCACGCGCAGCAGGCGCGCAAGCAGATCGAGCAGCTGCACAAGCAGATGGCGGTGCTGCAGCAGAAGCGCAGCGACCTGCAGGCGGTGATGCAATCCCAGCTCGACGTCGACCTGCCGATGCCCACCGGCGGCCGCACCGGGGCCGGTGACGGTCCGATCCTGCCACCCAACGGGTTCGCCGACACGCTGCCGATGTAGCGGTCAGAAAAAAACCCGGCCGAAGCCGGGTTTTGTCTGAACGCCTTCCGGCCTCAGGGCTTGTTGCCCGTCGGGAAAGGCCACGCAGCCGCAGGGCTGAGCGCGGTCTTGGCTGCAGGAGCAGCCGCAGGCTTCGCAGCAGCAGGCGCAGCAGGCGCCGCGGGTGCCGCCTTCTTGGCGGCCGGCTTCTTGGCCGCCTTCTTGGCCGCAGGCTTCGCAGCCTTCTTCGCAGGGGCCTTCTTCGCAGCAGCCTTCTTGGCAGGCGCCTTCTTGGCAGCAGCCTTCTTCGCCGGCGCCTTCTTGGCCGCGGCCTTCTTCGCCGGAGCCTTCTTCGCCGCAACCTTCTTCGCTGCAACCTTCTTCGCCGGCGCCTTCTTGGCCGCGGCCTTCTTTGCCGGCGCCTTCTTGGCGGCGACCTTCTTCGCTGCGACCTTCTTGGCCGGAGCCTTCTTCGCTGCGACCTTCTTCGCCGGGGCCTTCTTCGCCGCGACCTTCTTTGCCGGAGCCTTCTTCGCTGCCGCCTTCTTGGCCGGAGCCTTCTTTGCAGTTGCCATTACATTTCTCCTTGATCAAGTTGAAAGAGCACTGCCCTGCGCCGGCGCCATGCCGATGCGAGGCAGTTATTCACTGTCCGAAGTCGCCCAGGAGGGACGCCCCGGTACGGTGAATGGGGTTGCAGGCCGTTGGCCACCGCGTGCTTGGCGGTGATCTCTTGACGGCCTGCGAATCTTGATCTCGTCCATGACCTGTTGCTGATCTCTGTGATGCAGTCAGCGAAGCGTCAGTCCCACGAGAGGGCGCCACCGGATTGGTACTCGATGACACGCGTCTCGAAGAAGTTGCGCTCCTTTTTCAGGTCGATCATTTCGCTCATCCACGGGAACGGGTTTTCCTCGTTCGGGAAGAGCTCTTCCAAACCAATCTGCGTTGCACGCCGGTTGGCGATGTAGCGCAGGTAACCCTTGAACATCGATGCATTGAGGCCCAGCACGCCGCGCGGCATGGTGTCCTCGGCGTAGCGGTATTCGAGCTCGACGGCCGTCATGAACAAGGCCTTGATCTCGGCCTTGAACTCCGCCGTCCAGAGGTGCGGATTCTCGAGCTTGATCTGGTTGATCAGGTCGATGCCGAAGTTGCAGTGCATCGACTCGTCGCGCAGGATGTATTGGTACTGCTCGGCAGCGCCCGTCATCTTGTTCTGGCGACCGAGCGCCAGGATCTGCGTGAAGCCGACGTAGAAGAACATGCCTTCCATCAGGCAGGCGAACACGATCAGCGACTTCAGCAGCGTCCGGTCGTTCTCGGGCGTTCCGGTGTTGAAGTTCGGATCCATGATCGCGTTGATGAACGGGATCAGGAATTCGTCCTTGTCGCGGATCGACTTCACCTCGTTGTAGGCGTTGAAGATCTCGCTCTCGTCCAGCCCGAGCGACTCGACGATGTACTGATAGGCGTGCGTGTGGATCGCTTCCTCGAAGGCCTGGCGCAGCAGGAACTGGCGGCATTCGGGCGCCGTGATGTGGCGGTAGGTGCCCAGCACGATGTTGTTGGCGGCCAGCGAATCGGCAGTGACGAAGAAGCCGAGGTTGCGCTTGATGATGCGGCGCTCGTCGTCGCTCAGGCCGTTCGGATCCTTCCAGGTCGCGATGTCGCGCGACATGTTCACTTCCTGCGGCATCCAGTGGTTCGCGCAGGTCGCGAGGTACTTCTCCCACGCCCACTTGTACTTGAACGGCACCAGCTGGTTGACGTCGGTGCGGCCGTTGATGATGCGCTTGTCGGCGGCCTTCACGCGTTGCGCGGCGGCAGGAGCGGAGGTGCTGGAAGTGTTCAGGGAGGTGGGGATCAAGGGGGAGGCAGGTGCTGCGATCGCAGCATCGAAGTCAGGAGATGGAGCGACCGCACGCGCTTGAGAGGGCAGGCTCTGCGCGGGACTCGCTTTGTGAGAGATCGAGGGTTTAAGGTCTTCTTCCCAAACCAACATGGTGGACTTCCTTGACGCGTTGAATTATGAGAGTGTTGTGTTGAAACACCAAGCACTTATTGACATCGCGAGCACTTCGCTGTTGCTGTGTCGCATCGAAAAACGCGCGTGCATTCGCGAAGACTCGCGATGAGCACGCGCGTTGCTCAGTGCATCACTGGCACGCTTCACACGTCGGGTCGTCGATCGCGCAGAACTTGATGTCGGTGGCAGGCTCTTGCGATGCGGAGAACACCGGCGCAGCGGCCGTCATCACCGGCGCAACAGCCACCGCAGCGACCGGCGCCGCACCCATCGACGACGATCCATCACCGCTCGACACCGAGTTCATCTGCCCCGCCTTCACGGTCGACTTCTCGGCATGCGTCGCGCCGACGGTGCGCAGGTAGTAGGTGGTCTTCAGGCCGCGCGTCCACGCGAGCTTGTAGGTCTCGTCGAGCTTCTTGCCCGAGGCGCCGGCCATGTAGATGTTCAGCGACTGCGCCTGGTCGATCCACTTCTGGCGGCGCGCGGCGGCCTCGACCAGCCACTGCGTCTCGACCTCGAAGGCCGTCGCGTACAACGCCTTCAGGTCGGCCGGCACGCGGTCGATGCGGCGCAGCGAACCGTCGAAGTGCTTCAGGTCCATCACCATCACGTCGTCCCACAGGCCGAGCTTCTTCAGGTCGCGCACCAGGTACTCGTTGACGATCGTGAACTCGCCCGACAGGTTGGACTTCACCGACAGGTTGCCGAACGACGGCTCGATCGACGCGCTGACGCCGATGATGTTCGAGATGGTCGCGGTCGGTGCGATCGCCACGCAGTTGGAGTTGCGCATGCCGTGCTCGGCGATGCGGCTGCGCAGCGCCGACCAGTCCAGCGTCGCGCTGCGGTCGACGTCGACATACCCGCCGCGGGCCTCGGCCAGCAGGTCGAGCGAGTCGATCGGCAGGATCCCCCTGTCCCACAGCGAGCCGCGGTAGCTGGAGTAGCGGCCGCGCTCGGCCGCCAGTTCGGTCGACGCCCAGTAGGCGTAGTAGCAGACGGCTTCCATCGAGCGGTCGGCGAACGACACCGCGTCGTCCGAGGCGTACGGCGTGCGCAGTTCATACAGCGCATCCTGGAAGCCCATGATCCCCAGGCCCACCGGGCGGTGGCGCAGGTTGGAGTCACGCGCCTTCTTGACGGCGTAGTAGTTGATGTCGATCACGTTGTCGAGCATGCGCATCGCGGTGGCGACGGTCTTCTTCAGCTTCGCGTGGTCGATCTGCACCGTGCCGTCGACCTGCTTCAGGTGGTGCACCAGGTTCACCGAACCCAGGTTGCACACGGCGATCTCGGTCTCGCTGGTGTTCAGCGTGATCTCGGTGCACAGGTTGCTCGAGTGCACGACGCCGACGTGCTGCTGCGGCGAGCGCACGTTGCAGGCGTCCTTGAAGGTGATCCACGGGTGGCCGGTCTCGAACAGCATCGAGAGCATGCGGCGCCACAGGTCCTTGGCGGGGATCTTCTTGAACAGCTTGATCTCGCCGCGCGCGGCCTTGTCTTCATAGCGCGTGTAGGCCTCCTCGAAAGCCTTGCCGAACTTGTCGTGCAGGTCGGGGCAGGTCGACGGCGAGAACAGCGTCCAGTCGCCACCCTCCATCACGCGGCGCATGAACAGGTCCGGAATCCAGTTCGCGGTGTTCATGTCGTGGGTGCGGCGGCGGTCGTCGCCGGTGTTCTTGCGCAGCTCCAGGAACTCCTCGATGTCGAGGTGCCAGGTCTCCAGGTAGGCGCAGACGGCGCCCTTGCGCTTGCCGCCCTGGTTCACCGCGACGGCGGTGTCGTTGACGACCTTCAGGAACGGCACGACGCCCTGGCTCTTGCCGTTGGTGCCCTTGATGTGCGAACCGAGCGCGCGCACGTTGGTCCAGTCGTTGCCCAGGCCGCCGGCGAACTTCGACAGCAGCGCGTTCTCCTTCAGCGCTTCGTAGATGCCTTCCAGGTCGTCGGCGACGGTCGTCAGGTAGCAGCTCGACAGCTGCGAGCGCTGCGTGCCGGCGTTGAACAGCGTCGGCGTCGAGCTCATGAAGTCGAAGCTGGACAGCACTTCATAGAACTCGATCGCGCGCGCTTCGCGGTCGATCTCGTTGAGCGCCAGGCCCATCGCGACGCGCATGTAGAAGGCCTGCGGCATCTCGATGCGCACTTCGTTGATGTGCAGGAAGTAGCGGTCGTACAGCGTCTGCAGGCCGAGGTAGTCGAACTGCAGGTCGCGCTCGGCCTTCAGCGCCGCGCCCAGGCGGACCAGGTCGTACTGCAGCAGCTTCTCGTCGAGCCGCTCGGCCTGCACGCCCTTCTTGATGAAGCCGGGGAAGTAGTCGGCGTAGCGCGCCGGCATCTCGGCCTGCAGCACCTCTTCACCGAGGATTTCCTTGCGGATCGTGTGCAGCAGCAGCCGCGCGGTGGCGCGGGTGTAGCCGGGGTCCTTCTCGATCAGCGTGCGCGCGGCCAGGATCGCGGCCTTGTGCACTTCATCGATCGGCACGCCGTCGTAGAGGTTGCGGCGCGTCTCGGCCAGGATGGGGTCGGGCTTCACGTC
>NZ_JBFUFP010000112.1:0-9626 GCF_056403375.1 Rhizobacter sp. P2_H2 | reverse complement strand
CCAGCAGCTGCGCGACACCGGCCGCTGCCAGCCCTACGAGAAGCACTACATCCGCAAGGACGGGAGCCTGGTGCCGGTGCTGATCGGCGGGGCGCTGCTGAGCGACTCGGTGCACCAGGGCGTGGCCTTCATCGTCGACCTCACCGAGCGCCGGCAGGCCGAGACCGACCGCCAGGCGCGCCGCGAGGCGGAGGCGGCCAGCTCGGCCAAGAGCGAGTTCCTGGCCAACATGAGCCACGAGATCCGCACGCCGATGAACGCGATCCTCGGCATGTCGTACCTGGCGCTGCAGAGCGGGCTGAACCCGCAGCAGCACAACTACATCCAGAAGGTGCACGGCTCGGCGGAGTCGCTGCTGGGCATCATCAACGACATCCTCGACTTCTCGAAGATCGAGGCCGGCAAGCTCGAGATGGAGACGATCGCGTTCAGCCTCGGCGACGTGATGGACAACGTGAGCAACCTGCTGGGGATGAAGGCGGACGAGAAGGGCCTGGAACTGGTGTTCGCGGTGCCGCCGCAACTGCCGGCGGTGATGGGCGATCCGTCGCGCCTGGGGCAGGTGCTGCTGAACCTGGGCAACAACGCCATCAAGTTCACCGAGCGTGGCGAGGTGGTCCTGGCCATCGGCGTGATCGAGCGGGACGAGGTCTCGGTGCAGCTGYGTTTCGAGGTGCGCGACACCGGCGTCGGCATCGACCGCGAGCATCAGCAGCGCCTGTTCGAGGCGTTCACGCAGGCGGACGCCTCGACCAGCCGGCGCCATGGCGGCACGGGCCTGGGGCTCGCGATCAGCCGCAACCTGGTGCGGCTGATGGGCGGCGAGCTGGCCGTCGACAGCGAACCGGGCCGTGGCAGCCGCTTCCACTTCAGCGTGCACTACGACCTGCAGAAGGGCGCGCCCGCCCAGCCGCCGGCGTTGCGCCGGGACGGCCTGCGTGGCAGCCGTGCCCTGGTGGTGGACGACAACGCCAGTGCGCGCGACGTGGTCGCCGCGATGGTCAGCGCGCTCGGATTGACGGCCGATACCGCCAGCGACGGCCGGGACGCGCTGCGCCGGCTGGAGCTGGCCGACGCGGGCGACGCGCCCTACGACCTGTTGCTGCTCGACTGGAAGATGCCCGGCATGGACGGCATGGAGTGCGCCCGCCTGCTGTCACGGTCTGCCGGGCGGCGCCACCCGCTGCCGATGGTGCTGATGCTGACGGCCTTCAGCCGTGCCGACGCGCAGCAGCGGCTGGTCGAGCAGGCGCTCGCGGTCAGTGCGCTGCTCACCAAGCCGGTCACGCCGTCGACGCTGCTGGATGCCTGCAGCAAGGCGCTCGGCCTGGCGGTACACCATCCAACGCGCCTGGTGCAGCGCGAGGAAGACCTGGCCCGGCACCGGGCCGGCCTGAGCGGCGCGCGCATCCTGCTGGTGGAGGACAACCCGATCAACCAGGAGCTGGCGCTGGACGTGCTGCGGCGCGCCGGCCTGGTCGTGAGCGTCGCCAACGACGGCCAGGAGGCGCTCGACATGCTGGAGGGCGAGCCGTTCGATGGCGTGCTGATGGATTGCCAGATGCCGGTGCTGGACGGGTTCGCGGCGACCCGGGCGCTGCGCCGGCAGCCGCGGCTGCAGGACCTGCCGGTCATCGCGATGACGGCGAATGCGATGGTCGGGGATCGCGAGAAGGTGCTGGCTGCGGGGATGAACGACCACATTGCCAAGCCGATCAAGGTCGAGGAGATGTTCGCGACGCTGGCGCGCTGGGTGCGGCCGGCCGAGCCGGCGGCGAAGCGCGGTTCGGCGTGACAATGCCGGCATGCCGAATCCCGCTGCCGTCGACACCGTCCAGGCGTTCTGGCGCCTGATGGCGACGAACGATTTCTTTGCCGTGGCGCAGGTGCTGGCGCCTGGCWTCGTGCTGGAGTGGCCGCAGTCGAACGAGCGCATCCGCGGCGCGCAGAACTTCGCGCAGATGAACACCGAGTACGCCGCCCACGGGCCGTGGCGCTTCGCGATCAACCGGCTGGTGGGCGGGCAGGGCGAGGCGGTGTCGGACGTGTCGGTCACCGATGGCGTGCAGTCGGCGCGCGCGCTCAGTTTCTTCACGGTGGAAGACGGGCTCATCACGCGGCTGGTGGAGTTCTGGCCCGAGCCGTATGCCGCGCCCGCGAACCGGGCGCACCTGGTCGAGCCGATCGACCCTTCGAAGTGAGGCCTTGTGTTCAAGCTGCTGCTGCGTTGCCTGTTCTTCATCGGTGGTGTCGTGCTGCTGAGCGACACCGCACTGCCGCTGCGCGATGAAACCCTGCGGGTCGACCAGCACACGAGCCACGTCAACGATGGTGAGTCGGCGCGCCGCGACAACCGCTCCGGCGACACCAGCTACACGCTGCACCTGGTGGGCGGGCAGGTGGCGAGTTGCTCGGTCGGGTATGCGGCGTACCAGCGGCTGAAGGATGGCGATGCGATCCAGGTGCAGGCGACGCGCTTGCTGCGCCAGTGCGTGCACATTGCGCGCGACGGTGAGCTGGTGGAGTCGAACCGGCACTGGCGCTGGATCGYGATGGTGATCGGCGGCGTGCTGATCGCGCTGGCGATCGGGTGGCTGCGGGCGGATGACGAGGATGGGAGCATCAGCCTGGCGTGAGGCGTATCGGCGTCACGGGCCGACGGAATCGGGTGCACTCGATGACGGTGTGGTGCTACGGCTGACCTGCGACAGCCCTGCGACGAGCATGCCCAGCGCCAGCGCGCCGAGGCCCCATGCCACCCCGGCGAGCGACATCGTGACCTTGAGCCAGAAGGCGCCGCCGACGCACAGCGATCCGCCGAGGACGACGAGGACCTTGCGCCACATCGGCAGCGGCGACAGGGCCGCGATGAGGGAATCGATGGCGCTGCGGTCCGCTGGAACGATCCCCGGTCTGGCCGCTGTTGCTTTGGAGGCGCGTGCTGCACCGATCTGCTTTCCCGTGGCGCGAGCGGGGAAGCCGCAGGCTGCGCAGAGATCGGCGCGCGGTGGATTGGATGCGTCGCAGGCGAAGCATTGCCATGCATAGGAGCGTTCTGAGTTCGACAAGGGGAGCCTTTCCCGCAAAGTCCCTGGCGAGGCCATCTGGTTTCATCCGACGTTTGAATACTGCTCACACGGTACGCCGTCATGGTTGCCGCCCAGGCGATTCATTGCATTGTTCCGCCATATTTTCAGTGGCATCGCATATCTGCTTCTTTCCCTTGGCTAACATGAGCGCCAACGCCGTGGCCTTTGAGCCGCACGACCGCTGGCAGGTCGTCTTGCGAAGGCTGGACAACAATTCGGCGGGGGAGGCAGCATGCAATCGACTTCAGTGGAAATTGACGCCAAAGTCGCAGTACTGGTCGACTGCGAGAACGCAGACCCGGACATCCTCGACTACGCGCTGCGGGTGGCGGCCCAGTTCGGGCGCGTAGTGCTGAGGCGGGGTTTTGGCAGCCACGCCGCCTTGGCCAACAAGTGGCAGACCGTTCTCGTTCAGCAAGCCTTCACCCCCTGCCTGCAGTACGCCTATGCCCCCGGCAAGAACACCTCCGACATTGCGTTGGCGATGGACGCCATCGAGGCACTCTTTGACCAGCGGGCCAGCACCTTCTGCCTGGTCACCAGCGATTCTGACTTTGCCGGTCTCTGCCGCAAGCTGCGCGAGCGTGGCGCCACAGTGCACGTGATCGGCGAGACGAAAACGCCGGAAGCGCTGCGCAACGCCAGCGACCAGTTCTTCCAGTGGATGCCGCCTGAGCCGGCAGATGCCTCGCAGGCGGCACCTCAAGCGACCAAATCGGCCGTGGCGCCAAAGCCCAAGCAGCGGCCGAAGTCGATTGTCACCGCCGTCAAACTCCTGGCGGCAGATTCGCCCGACGGACGCGTCCACGTGGCGACCCTCGGCTCGTACTTGCGGCGCGCTGACCCATCCTTCTCACCCCAAACCTATGGGCATGCGGGGCTGGTCAACATGCTGAAAACCTACGATCTGCTCGATTTGCGTCAGGAGCCCGGCGGGCACTGGACCGTGGCTCTGGCCGTGCCGCCCACCGAGATGGCAACGGCAACCGACAGGTCGGCCTGAGTCCTGTTTCATCAGCACTTGCCAACGATCAAATTCACCTGACTCTGCGATGCCACTCACTCTCTCCCAACTCGAACTGATTGGCTGTACTTTCATTGGAAGCTAGCGGAGGCGGTTTTTGCCCGGCCACGGCTCATCCTGGCGCTTGGCATCACACTGTCCCGTTGCTGGGGTCGTCGACTTTCGCCTTCGCACGCGCAGCCTTCTTGGCATATGCTGGGTCGAATGACGTGATGGGTTTCAGCTTCAAGTCGAATGGCTTGTACTTCCCTTTGAACTGTGGCTCACCGGGCAGTCGTGCGATGTCCCTCCAATAGCTCGGTTCGAGCCTTTCGTCCTTGCGGGGCGTCCTAATGCATCGGGCAATGATCTGTCCGCACGTTTCGTCCAGTAGGTGGGTGTTCTTGTAGTCGCTAGAGCACGACGACAGGAGTTGGAACAGCGCGCTCAGGGCCGCGGTTGCCTCCGTCAGGTCGGGCTGGGCGCCGCTGTGGATGAATTCATTGCGCGCCTTGCGCGCCTGGTTGAGCAGCCGGTAGGTCTCGGCCTCGATGAGGCCCTTCTGAAAGAGAAGTTCGATTCGTGCGGACGTGGTCCAGACGCGATAGTCCTTAAGGAATCCACTGCGATTTGGGATCGCATCCGCCTGGACCTTGGCCTCCACCTCAAGCCGCCATATCCTGCTCACTACCTGTTCAATAGACGTCCAAAGGCAGGTCAGCGATTCGGCGAGCGCGCCTGCGACATAGTGGGTGGTGCCGGCCAGCGCAATCTCAGGGCTAAGGGGCTCGCACGTCGAGAGAATGGAGCGGCCGCGCTGAATGGCCTTCTCTAGGGCGGCGATGGTGATTGGCACGCGATCAAGCAGCACAATGTTGTCGGTTACGCTGGCGCTCCGGTCGCGTAGCGCGGAATGCAATGCCGTGTTCCGGCTGCCGCGACTCAGCAGGCGTATGTAGCCAGTCTTGAACAGCCACCCGGAGCAAATGTCAGAGGGTGCCGCGCCTTCCGTGTAGACACCGCCCAGCAGCATCTCCAGGAAGACCCGGTTGAAAATTCTGAGCGCGACATCCGCCTGTGAGAACTCTGGAAGGGCTGGCATGGCCAAGGTCCCATCGAAGCCCACGAGCATCATGTACGGAGCCACGTTCCCGTCGATGAAGCCGCTCGCGCGATTGAGCTTCAGATAGTCGTACGTCGAACGGTTGATGTCTTGCAGCGTGGGTTTCCAGCTGTCCCGGCCGTCCTTCGCTATGAGCTTGAGGGGCGCGCTAACCGCCATCACAAGCGGGGTTCCCTCGGGCCTGTTTGACTCGGTCATTGTCATGCTCTCCTGTGCGCAGACGTCATCGAACGTACCGAGGACCGTAGGTCGGCTTAGGCGGCGTGGTCGCTAGCCGAAAGCTGACATCGGGAGCTTTGACGGCCTTCCCCTCTTCAATACGAGTGAAGAATAGGTKCAGCTCGACACAGCAACTCGTCATGGTCTCGCGGAGACGGTCCTTCGGGCCTCCAGGGATTGACTGCCGGTCGAATGTGTAGCCCGACAACTGGCCGATCATTGCCGCGATGTCATTCCTCTCCAGGGAGACCCCTTCCCAGTTGTGCGCGAACTGGTTGCGCACCTTCCGCAGAATCTCCATGTCTCTGAACTGCTCCTCTGTTGCGAGGCCGAAGGCATAGACGGCCTTGATGCGGGCACCCAAGGTGCCAAGTGGTGCATTGAAGCCTTCTACGAGTTCCCGGGTGGCCTTGCAATCTCGGAAGTAGGCAAGCAATAGGCGGCCCAGCGTGTCCTCCAGGAACGTGGCGAGCGATAGCACCAGGGCGCGCTCGTCGTGGTCTCTGAGTAGTCGCATGAAGCGATTCAGGTTTTTGAGCGATCCCTCTTGCTCCTCTAGCGGGAGCTGTTCCGATGCCGGTTCTGTCACGCGGACCTCCTTGGGGTTGTATGCGATCAGTCTATTTCGACTAGTCGGACCGGCTAGGTGGTTCCTCGGTGGAAGCTCAAGAGGAATCCTGCCTGTCTGACCTGTCGATGCTCGTTGACTCCGCCTCGTTGAAAGAACACCCCGTGAGCTGGCGGTTTTTCTCGATTGCTGCGCGTAGCGGCATGGGGGTCCTGGCGCGCTATACGAGAGTGGAGGTCATTGAATTGCTTTTGGCGACCTTCGCATCTTCGTTAGTGGTAGTTGTTTCCTCTCTCTTGCCCGGGCATTCGCGTCCGGGCTTTTTTGCGCTCGGCTCAACGCTCGATCACTGACGCGCTCTGCGGCGACAAGGGCTGTTCGCAACGGCGCGCTCTCGGTCAAGCAGGGCAAGACCAACAAGAAGCTGCGCATCTTGCTCAATGAGGGGAGCGCCCGCACCGAGTTCGGCCAGCTCATCGACCGCATCAAGAACCGCGAGGGGAAGGTGGCCAGCATGTTCATGATTACCACTTTGTCGGCTCGGCCGCTCAACCAGTGGACCTTGCGCACGCGGTTTGACGATGCTCGGGCGACTGCTGTCAAGGCGGCAACGGAGGCTGATGACAAAGACCTGGCCTCACGCATCCGCGCGTTCCAGTTCCGCGACATCCGTCCGAAGACGGCCAGTGAACTGCCTGTCGAACACGCCAGCAAGCTGCTCGGCCACACTCAGCAGGAGACTACCGAAAGCGTGTACCGGCGTCTGGGCGAAACCGTCGAGCCGACCAAGTAGGCAACATCCCACTCTCGAACGGCCCCACTCTCGGGGTCGTTCTTTTCGCGGTGTCGCACATGATCCCCGTGGGGCCTGATGCTGAGGCCTAGAACGGGATTTCGTCGTCTAGGTCATCGAATGGATTCGACGACGGCGGCAACGCGCCTTTGGGTAGCGGTAGATTCGTGACGATGAACAGGTTCAGGATGTCGTCCCTGTCCATGAACATGACCTGGGAGCGCTTGGTCGCATCGAGCTTGTTGCCGAGCCAATTGCGCGCCTGCTTCGTAATCTCGCCACCGGCGACGATGAAGGCGTGGTCCACGAGGACACGACGATTGAGTTCGGGGTCGAAAATCTCGTGCCCGAGCATCATGCTCACTTGGTTATGAATCTCGGCTACGTTGGCTGAGCCGTCCTTGCCAACGCCCGCCGAGTCGAGCTTCCCCTTCTTGGCCTGTATCCCGAAGTAGAGGACGTGAAGTGTTGGCAGGGTGTACTTCATCCATACGTCTTTGCCGTACTCCAGGGCCTTGTCCTTGTGGCCCGCTGCCGTGATGCGGTGGAAGCCCAACTGGCGGAACAGGGGCAGCAGCAACTCCTCGATGAGCTCGTCCTCGGAGCACTTGTTCAGGTACGCCGTGAGTTGCTCCCGGCGCTCCAGCTCTGCCGGCGTCATGGGGCGATGGGGGTTCGCCAGTTGGACCACGCTCTTGGTAGGCAAGTGCCGAAGTTGACCGACACCACTCTCGTCGTAGAACGCTTCCCAGCCTTCCCGGGCGAGGACCACGTTCAAGGCAGCAAGTGCCTTGCTGCGATCCGGGTCAGCCTTCTGAGCTTCGCCCTTGTCGAGCACCGCGCGAATGATCCGTATGAAAGCATCGGGCGGAACAGCTGGGCCTGAGTGGGGCAGAGCTAGTACCTCCTCCAGGCGGGCAGCCACCCAGGCCCAGCGCGTGGACCCGTCATGGATGAAGTCCAGGTCGCAGTCCTCGAAGAACTCCGTGATGAACATGCTCGACCGGTATCGGAAGTAGCTGACCTCCGACGGGGTAGCGTCACCGCAGATGATGTGTGCGAGTTCCCGGAGGTTCCTGTTCTTCCACTTCATGCCGCTACGTTGCCCCTGGCTGCCGCCGTGAAGCGAAGGGCGGGTGCGTCGGCATGGTCGCATGCCTGTGCGGCCGCGGGACTTGCCTCCGTGCTCGTCAGCCTTCCCGATGGTGTTGTTGGCGGAAGCGGTGGGATTCGAACCCACGGACAGTTGCCCGTCGCTGGTTTTCAAGACCAGTGCCTTAAACCGCTCGGCCACGCTTCCTGAAGAAGGCCGCGATTGTAGTCCCGGCGTTCCGGTCAGCCGGGCTGCTGCGCCTGCTCGCAGTCCACCTGCACCACCTCCGGCGTGGCCGCGAGCCGCACCGCCGTGAGCCGCCCGCCCCACACGCACCCGGTGTCCAGCGCCATCAGGTCCGGCCGGATCGTCAGCCCGAGCGTCGACCAGTGCCCGAACGCGATCGGCACCCCCGCCGTGCGGCGCTGCGGTGCATCGAACCACGCGAACAGCCCCGGCGGCGCGGCGTCCGCCGCCTCGGTGCTTGCCATGTCCAGCGTGCCGTCGGCGGCCACGAAGCGGATCCGCGTCAGCACGTTCACCGCGAAGCGCAGCCGGTCGGCGCCCTGCAGCGCCGCGTCCCAGCGCGCCGGCTCGTTGCCGTACATCACCTGCAGGAAACCCGCCAGGTCGTCGCTGCGCAGCCGCTGCTCCACCTCGCCGGCCAGCGCCAGCGTCGTCGCCAGGTCCCACTGCGGCACCACGCCGGCATGCACCATCAGCCAGCCATGCGCGTGCACCGCCATCCGCTGGCGGCGCAGCCAGTCGATCAGCGCGCCGCGGTCCGGCGCGTCCAGGATCTCGCCCAGCGTGTCGCGCCGCCCCGGCTTGCGCACCCCGTGCGCCACCGCCAGCAGGTGCAGGTCGTGGTTGCCCAGCAGGCAGGTGGCCGACGACCCCAGCTGCTGCAGCCGCCGCAGCGTGCGCAGCGAGGCCGGGCCCCGGTTCACCAGGTCGCCCAGCAGGTACGCGTGGTCGCGCGAGGCAGAGAAGCCGATCTTCTCGAGCAGGCGCTCCAGCGGGTCGCAGCAGCCCTGCAGGTCACCGATCAGGTAGTTCATCGCCGGGATTCTGCCCGCCCACCCCGTCACGGCCCCGCCGGCGCCATCTGCTACCCTTGCGGCCTTCGTCGTTTTGCGCGTTCCGGGCCGGGCCCCGGCAGCGTGCTTCCATGGACATAGCGCTCCTCGCCTTCCTGATCATCCTCAACGGTCTGTTCGCCATGTCTGAAATGGCGCTCACCGCCAGTCGCAAGGCGCGCCTGCAGGTCATGGTGGAAACCGGCGACGAAGGCGCCCGCGCCGCGATGGACCTGCACGAGAACCCCACCAAGTTCCTGTCCACCGTGCAGATCGGCATCACCTCGATCGGCGTGCTCAACGGCATCGTCGGCGAGGCCGCCTTCTCCGAGCCGCTGGCCGCCTGGATCCATCTGACATTCAACATCCACGAGAAGGCCTCCGGCATCACCGCCACCGCCCTCGTGGTGATGTGCATCACCTTCCTCACGATCATCTTCGGCGAGCTGGTGCCCAAGCGGCTCGGGCAGATGTATCCCGAGAACGTGGCCCGCCTGGTCGCGCAGCCGATGGAATGGCTGTCGATGGCGGCGCGCCCGTTCGTCAAGCTGCTGTCGTTCTGCACCGAGGGCACGCTGCGCCTGCTGGGCATCCGCGGCGGGCCGAACCGTTCGGTGACCGAAGAGGAGATCGCCGCCAGCCTCGAGGAAGGCCTGGAC